>NZ_JARAYQ010000048.1:0-39224 GCF_033794505.1 Streptomyces sp. MB09-01
GGTGCGGGGAGATGGAACCGGGGGCGGGCGGGGTCGGCGGCACGCGGTGCGCGGGTCGCGAGGGTTCCGAGAGTCGCCGGATCGCGGCCATCGGGACGTGCAGCCAGTCGGGGCGGTGCCGGGACTCGTAACGGGCCTCGTACACCGCCTTGTCGGTCTCGTACGCCCGCAGCAGTACGGGGTCCTCGCGGGGGTCCCGGCCGGTGGTGCGGGCGTAGCCCTCGCAGAAGGCGGCCCTGCAGTCGTCCGCCCAGGCGGGGGCGAACGGCCGGTGCGAGCGGGCGGCGTAGTCGAAGGAGCGCAGTATCCCGGCGATGTCGCGCACCGCCGGTTCGGGACGGCGCCGGTCGGCCAGCGGCCGGGCCGGCTCGCCCTCGAAATCGATCAACGACCAGCTGCCGTCGAGGGTGCGCAGGGTCTGACCCAGATGGAGGTCCCCGTGGATCCGCTGGGCGGGCACGCCCGCTCCCCGGGAGGCGGCCAGCGCGTCGAAGGCCCCCCGCAGCCCCGCCTCGTAGGGCCGCAGGGCGGGCACCTCCCGGGCGGTCGCGGCCAGCCGGGCGGTCATCCCGGCGGCCAGCCGGGCGGTCTGCTCCGGGCCGAGCGCGACGGTGGGCAGCGCGGAGGCGAGCGCGCTGTGCACCTCGGCGGTGGCCCGGCCGAGCGCGTGCGCCTCGGCGGTGAAGTCGGCCCCGGCGCCGAGCCGGCGCAGCGCGAGCTGCCAGCCGTCGTCGGAGCCGCGCAGGTACGGCTGGAGCACGCCCAGGGTCAGCGGTTCGCTCCCGGGCGGCTCGGCCTCGTACCAGGCGACGGGCGCCGGAACGCGGGTGCAGCCGGCCGCGGCCAGCGCCCGGGGCAGCTCCAGGTCCGGGTTGACCCCGGGGCCGACCCGGCGGAACACCTTCAGGATGAACGAATCTCCGTAGATCAGCGAAGAGTTGGTCTGCTCCCCGGAGAGCGGCCGCGGCACGAGCCCCGCCGGGATCGGCGTGGCCGGGTCCCGGTCGAAGCGCAGCGGGCCGAGCGCCCCGGGGGAGCGCAGCCGCTCCAGCAGCATGGCCGCGAGCCGCGGGTCGCCCAGCGCCTCGTAGACCGCCCGGCCGGCGTACGGGCCGTCATCGGCGTGGCCGATCAGGGTGGGCGCGAGCGCGGGCGGCAGGGACGGGCGGATGCCCAGCAGCAGTTGGTAGCAGTCCCCGTCCACGTCGAGGAGCAGGTGCAGCAGTCCGGGGGTGGAACCCGGTGGCAGCAGCTCGGCCGCCGAGACGGTCCTGAGCCTGCTGATGGTGCGGCCCTTCCCCGCGAACCAGCGCTGTGCGGGCAGCCAGGCCCTCAGCATCGGTTCCAGCGGGGCGAGCCCGGCGGCCCGGTCGGCCGTCAGCCGGCTCCGGGCGGATGCAGCCTCCGACATGGCGTCGCGTCCTTTCCCCGGGCCGTCACAGAATGCGCAGAGTGTCCCGGATGCGCGGCAGTTGCTTCTCCGGCATGTGCGAGTGTCGGGTCAGATGATCCGTACAGGGGCGGGCGATTGACCCATTCGAGCTGCCCGCCCCTCTGCCGGCCCCTTACCCGTCGCGTTGCTCACCGCGCTGTTCGGTCCGCAGCCGGAACCAGTAGAAGCCGTGGCCCGCCAGGGTCAGCAGGTACGGCCACTCACCGATCGGCGGGAAGCGCACGTCGCCCGTGAGCTCCAGCGGGACCCGTCCGTTGAACGACCGGAGATCCAGCTCGGTGGGCTGCGCGAAGCGCGAGAAGTTGTGCACGCACAGCACCAGGTCGTCCCCGTACTCGCGGAGGAACGCGAGCACCGCCGGGTTGGACGAGGGCAGTTCGGTGTACGAGCCGAGTCCGAAGGCCGGGTTGGCCTTGCGGATCTCGATCAGCCTGCGGGTCCAGTGCAGCAGTGAGGAGGGCGACGCCATGGCCGCCTCGACATTGGTGACCTGGTACCCGTAGACCGGGTCCATGATGACCGGCAGATTCAGCCTGCCCGGATCGCAGGAGGAGAAACCGGCGTTGCGGTCCGGGGTCCACTGCATGGGGGTGCGGACGCCGTCGCGGTCGCCGAGCCAGATGTTGTCGCCCATGCCGATCTCGTCGCCGTAGTAGAGCACCGGCGAGCCCGGGAGGGACAGCAGCAGGGCGGTGAACAGCTCCATCTGGTTGCGGTCGTTGTCCAGGAGCGGGGCGAGGCGGCGCCGGATGCCGATGTTGGCCCGCATCCGCGGGTCCTTGGCGTACTCGGCGTACATGTAGTCGCGCTCTTCGTCCGTGACCATTTCGAGGGTGAGCTCGTCGTGGTTGCGCAGGAAGATGCCCCACTGGCAGCGGTCCGGGATCGCCGGTGTCTTGGCCAGGATTTCGGAGACGGGGTAGCGGGACTCTCTTCGTACGGCCATGAAGATGCGCGGCATGACGGGGAAGTGGAACGCCATGTGGCACTCGTCCCCGCCCGTCGCGAAGTCCCCGAAGTAGTCGACGACGTCCTCGGGCCACTGGTTGGCCTCGGCGAGCAGCACGGTGTCCGGGTAGTGCGCGTCGATCTCGGCCCGGACCCGCTTGAGGAGCTGGTGGGTGCGGGGCAGGTTCTCGCAGTTGGTGCCCTCCTCGGCGAAGAGGTAGGGCACGGCGTCGAGGCGGAAGCCGTCGATGCCGAGGTCGAGCCAGAAGCGCAGGGCGGAGACGATCTCCTCCACGACGGCCGGGTTCTCGTAGTTGAGGTCCGGCTGGTGGGAGAAGAAGCGGTGCCAGTAGTACTGCTTGCGTAGCGGGTCGTACGTCCAGTTGGAGGTCTCGGTGTCGACGAAGATGATGCGGGCGTCCTGGTACTGCTTGTCGTTGTCGGCCCACATGTAGTAGTCGCCGTACGGGCCCTCCGGGTCCTTGCGCGACTGCTGGAACCACTCGTGCTGGTCGCTGGTGTGGTTCATGACGAAGTCGATGATCACCCGCATGCCGCGGGTGTGCGCCGCGTCCACGAACTCCACGAAGTCGGCGAGGTCGCCGAACTCCGGCAGCACGGAGGTGTAGTCGGAGACGTCGTAGCCCCCGTCGCGCAGGGGCGAGGCGAAGAACGGCGGCAGCCAGAGGCAGTCGACGCCGAGCCACTGGAGGTAGTCCAGTTTGGCGGTGAGCCCCTTGAGGTCCCCGACGCCGTCGCCGTTGCTGTCGTGGAAGGAGCGGACGAGGACCTCGTAGAAGACGGCCCGCTTGAACCAGTCGGGGTCGCGGTCCTTGGCGGGGGTGTCCTCGAAGGTGTCGTGGACGGGATCGTTGATCATCATGTGGTGGGTGACCCTCCGGTGGGCGGGGACGGTCGCAGAGCGGCCAGTACGTGCGCGGGCGTGCGGCCCGGCTCTAGGCGCACGTAGTTCGCCCTGCCCCAGTGATAGGTCTCGCCGGTGAGCTCGTCGCGCACCGCGAGGGACCCGTGCCAGTCGAGGCCGAGTACCGGCATGTCCAACGACACCGTCGCCTCCTGGGTGTGGTGCGGATCGAGGTTGACGACCACCAGTACGGAGTTGGCTCCGGCGTGCTTCGAATAGGCGATCACCTGTTCGTTGTCGGTCGAGTGGAAGTGGATGTCGCGCAGCTGCTGGAGCGCGGGGTTGCGGCGGCGCAGCCGGTTCAGGGCGGTGATCAGCGGGGCGATGGTGGCGCCGTCGCGGTCGGCGGCCTCCCAGTCGCGGGGCCGGAACTCGTACTTCTCCGAGTTCAGGTACTCCTCGCTGCCGTGCCGCACCGGGGTGTTCTCGCAGAGCTCGTAGCCGGCGTACACCCCCCAGGCGGGGGAGAGGGTGGCGGCGAGGACCGCCCGTACCTCGAAGGCCGGGCGGCCGCCCTCCTGCAGGTACTCGTGGAGGATGTCCGGCGTGTTCACGAAGAAGTTCGGCCGCATCACGGAGGCCGAGGTGGTCCCGGACAGCTCGGTCAGGTACTCGGTCAGCTCGGCCTTGGTGTTGCGCCAGGTGAAGTACGTGTACGACTGCTGGAAGCCGACGGCGGCGAGCGCGCGCATCATGGCGGGACGGGTGAAGGCCTCCGCCAGGAAGATCACGTCGGGGTCGGACTTGTTGATGTCCGCGATCACCTTCTGCCAGAAGACGACCGGCTTGGTGTGCGGATTGTCGACCCGGAAGATGCGGACGCCGTGCTCCATCCAGTACCGCAGGATCCGGCAGGTCTCCTGGACGATGCCGGCCATGTCGGTGTCGAAGTGGATCGGGTAGATGTCCTGGTACTTCTTCGGCGGGTTCTCGGCGTACGCGATCGTCCCGTCGGCGCGGTGGCGGAACCACTCCGGGTGCTTCTCGACCCACGGGTGGTCGGGGGAGCACTGGAGGGCGAAGTCCAGCGCGATCTCCATGTGCAGCTCGCGGGCGCGTGCGACGAACGCGTCGAAGTCCTCGATCGTGCCGAGCTCCGGGTGGACCGCGTCGTGCCCGCCCTCGGTCGATCCGATGGCCCAGGGCACGCCCGGATCCCAACTCCCCGCGGACAGGGTGTTGTTCGGACCCTTGCGGTAGGTGCTGCCGATCGGGTGGATGGGCGGCAGGTAGACCACGTCGAAGCCCATCGCGGAGATCGCGGGCAGCCGCTCCGCGGCGGTCCGGAACGTCCCGCTGACCGGTGCCTCGCCGGGCTTCAGCACCGCTCCCTCGGAGCGCGGGAACATCTCGTACCAGGAGCCGAACAGGGCCCGCTTGCGCTCGACGAGGAGCGGCAGCGGCTTGGAGGCGGTGACGAGCTCCCGGTACGGGCGCTTGGCGAGCGCCGCGTCCACGGCGGGGTCGAGGGCGGCGGCGTGCCGCTCGGCGGCAGGCCGGTCCTCGTCGCGCATGATCTCGGCGGCGGCCAGCACGGCCTCGCGGCCGTCGCGCTTGGGAATCCGGGCCCCGGCCCGCTCGTAGAGCTCGGCGCCCTCCAGCAGCATCAGCCCGGTGTCGATGCCTGCCGGGATCTTGATCGCGGCGTGGGCCCGCCACGTGGCCACCGGGTCGCTCCACGCCTCGACCGTGTACGTCCACCTCCCCTCGGCCTCGGCGGAGACGCGGGCCCCCCACCGGTCGGTGCCGGGGGCGAGCTCGCGCAGCGGTACGGGGGGCCGCAGCCGCCCGCTCGGATCGCGCAGGACGATGTGCGCCGCAACGGCGTCGTGGCCCTCGCGGAACACGGTGGCCGAGATCTCGAAGACCTCGTCCACGACCGCCTTGGCGGGTCTGGCGCCGCAGTCGACGGCGGGGCGGACGTCCAGCACGGGAATGCGACCGATCATGATGGGATCACCTGGGGGCAGTTCGCGGGGCTCGGTGACAACAGGCCAGTCGGTGTCACGACTGGTAGTGCACGCTCTGTTCGCTCTGTTTCTAGCCGCTCGGAAGACGGCTGGGCTGCGGGCATGGCCGCTCCTGTCCGCGTTCACTCGGGTGGCGGGGAGAGGGTTTGTGGGCGAGTGCCTCGTGCGTGTACGACGTGTACCCGGGGAGCCCTTCCCACTCACGCCCGGCCCAATCCGCGCGCTCGGTTAACTACTCGTACGTAGTGGAACGGGCGCGACCGAGCCCCGGATCGACATCCGTCGGGGCTCCGTCAAGTCGGCCGGTACCAGGTGACGTAGGGGCCCGACACCACCCGTCCCACGGGTCTCCCGGGCATCTCGCGGACCGCCCGAACGAGTGGTCAGGAAACGGGCCCGTCACCCCCGGGAGGCCCGCCGAACAGCGTGCGCACGCCGTCGCGGCGGCCCGGCCGCACCCGGAGCCGTCGGCCGGGGGAGGGGCGGGCCAGCGGCCTCCGCCGGAGGCGCCATGGCCGGAACACGCGGGCCTCGCTAGCCTTCCCGGGGTGATGCGCGGATGCACAGCGTGGTGCGACCGCTCCGATCCGCAATCCCCTGCGAAGGTGGAACGTGTGAAGGCTATCCGTCGATTCACCGTGCGCCCCGTCCTCCCGGAAACCCTGCTGCCGCTCACCGACCTCGCGCGCAATCTGCGCTGGTCGTGGCATTCCGAGACCCGTGAACTCTTCCAATCCGTCGACCCCGAGGGCTGGCTGGCCGCCGGCGGCGATCCCGTCCGGCTGCTCGGCGCGGTCTCCGCCGCCAGGCTCGAGGAACTGTCCGCAGACCGCCGCTTCCTGCGGCGCCTCGCCGTCGCCGCCGCCGACCTCGACGACTACGTCAACGGCGGGAGGTGGTACCAGAGCCAGGAGAACGCCGCGGAACTGCCTGCCGCCATCGCCTATTTCTCCCCCGAGTTCGGAATCACCGCCGCCCTGCCCCAGTACTCCGGAGGCCTCGGCATCCTCGCCGGGGACCACCTCAAGGCCGCCAGCGACCTCGGCGTCCCGCTCATCGGGGTGGGACTGCTCTACCGGCACGGCTACTTCCGCCAGTCGCTGTCCCGCGACGGCTGGCAGCAGGAGCACTATCCCGTACTGGATCCCAACGAACTTCCGCTCGGCCTGCTCCGCCAGGAGGACGGGACCCCCGCCCGGGTCTCCCTGACCCTCCCCGGCGGCCGCGCCCTGCACGCCCACATCTGGCAGGCCCGCGTCGGGCGCGTGCCGCTGCTGCTCCTGGACTCCGACGTCGAGGACAACGACGCCGCCGCCCGCGAAGTGACCGACCGGCTCTACGGCGGAGGCAGCGACCACCGGCTCCTCCAGGAGATGCTGCTCGGCATCGGCGGCGTGCGCGCGGTGCGTGCGTACTGCCGGATCACCGCGCACCCCGCCCCCGAGGTCTTCCACACCAACGAGGGCCACGCCGGGTTCCTCGGGCTCGAACGCATAAGGGAACTGGAGCGGGAGCAGGGGCTCGGCTTCGACGCCGCCCTCGAGGCGGTGCGCGCGGGGACCGTGTTCACCACGCACACCCCCGTCCCGGCCGGGATCGACCGCTTCGAGCGGGCCCTGGTCGCCCGGCACTTCGGGGACGGCGGGGAACTGGCCGGCGTCCCGGTCGAGCGGATCCTCGAGCTCGGCGCCGAGACCTATCCCGGGGGCGACCCCGGGGTGTTCAACATGGCGGTGATGGGACTGCGGCTGGCCCAGCGGGCCAACGGCGTGTCCACCCTGCACGGCGCGGTCAGCCGGGAGATGTTCGCCGGCCTGTGGCCCGGCTTCGACCCGGCCGAACTGCCGATCACCTCCGTGACCAACGGGGTGCACGCCCCGACCTGGGTGGCCCCGGAAGTGGTCCGGCTCGGCATCCGCCAGATCGGCGCGGGCCGCACCGAGGACGCCCTGTCGGTCGGCGGCTCCCAACGCTGGGACGCGGTCTCCGAGATCCCCGACCAGGACGTGTGGGACCTGCGGCGGGTGCTCCGGGAGCAGCTGGTGCAGGAGGTACGGGACCGGCTGCGGGCCTCGTGGCTCCAGCGCGGCGCCGCTGCCGCCGAGCTGGGCTGGGTGGACTCCGTACTCGACCCCGACGTGCTGACCATCGGCTTCGCCCGGCGCGTGCCCTCGTACAAGCGGCTGACGCTGATGCTGCGCGACCCGGACCGGCTGCGCAGGCTGCTGCTGGACCCGGACCGGCCGGTGCAGATCGTGGTCGCGGGCAAGGCGCACCCGGCCGACGACGGCGGGAAGCGGCTCGTGCAGGAACTGGTGCGGTTCGCGGACGACCCGAGGGTGCGGCACCGGATCGTCTTCCTGCCCGACTACGGCATGGGCATGGCACAGAAGCTCTACCCGGGCTGTGACGTCTGGCTGAACAATCCGCTGCGGCCGCTGGAGGCGTGCGGGACGAGCGGGATGAAGGCCGCGCTGAACGGCTGCCTCAACCTGTCCGTGCTGGACGGCTGGTGGGACGAGTGGTTCGAGCCGGACTTCGGCTGGGCGATCCCGACCGCCGACGGACTCGGCGCGGACGAGGACCGGCGCGACCACCTGGAGGCGAGCGCCCTCTACGAGCTGATCGAGGGCCGGGTCGCACCCCGGTTCTACGATCGGGCCGGGCGCACCGGGCTCCCGGTGCGGTGGATCGAGATGGTCCGGCGCACGCTCGTCTCGCTGGGGCCGAAGGTTCTCGCGGGCCGGATGGTGCGCGAGTACGTGGAGCGGCTGTACACGCCGGCCGCGCTCGCCCACCGGACCCTGGACGCCGGGGCCGCGCGCGACCTCGCCTGGTGGAAGGGGCGGGTCCGGGCGGCCTGGCCGCGGGTCTCCGTCGAGCACGTGGAGGCGCTGGCCGCGGCTCCCGTGAACGGCACCGCCGAGCTCGGGTCCACCCTCACCCTGCGGGTGCAGGTGGCGCTGGACTCCCTCGCGCCCGAGGACGTGGAGGTACAGGCCTTCGCCGGCCGCGTGGACGCGCAGGACGTGATCCGGGACGGGCGGACCTTCCCGCTCAAGCCGGCCGTGGGGCCCGACCTGGAGGGGCGCTGGGTGTACGAGGGCCCGCTCGCCCTCGACCGTACGGGTCCCTTCGGCTACACGGTGCGGATCCTGCCGGCGCACCCGCTGCTGGCGACCCCGGCCGAACTGGGCCTGGTCGCGTCGCCGGTGGACACGGACGCGGGAGGCGGCGTACTGCTGCGGTAGGACCCGCCGCGGCACCGGTTCAGAGGGCGGGCGGCGGATCCACCAGCCGCTCGCCCTCCACGAGCATCCCGGCCCGCTTGACGCTGCGCAGGGCCGGGATCACCTCCACCTGCCCCACCCCGTCCACCGCGCCGATCCGCTCGGTCACGTACGTGTAGAGCGCGTCGGTGTCCCGGCACACGACCACCGCCATCAGGGAGGCCGCCCCGGTCACGGCCGCCGCGAACGGCACCTCGCGGTGGCTCGCCAGCGCCGCCCCCACCTCCGCGAGGCGGGCCGGCGGGACGGTCAGCACCATCGTCGCCTCCGCCTCGTACCCGAAGAGCGTGGGGACGAACTCCACGTCGAAGAAGACGGCCCCGAGATCGCGCAGCCGCTCCACCCTGCGGCGGGCGGTCGATTCCGACAGGCCGGTGGCCCGGGCCAGTTCCGGATACCCGGCGCGGCCGTCCCGGCCCAGCAGCGTGAGCAGCGCGAACTCCGTGTCGTCCAAGGCGTACCGCTCCGGAGCGGGCGGCGCCGGCGGCCGCTCCAGGGCCGCGGGCACGGCGGGCGGCGCCCTGAACACCGCGCGCCAGCTGGGCACCGCCCTCGGCATCGCCGTGCTCGGCGCCGTCTTCCACGCGGGGCTGCGCTCCGGGCTCGGCGAGGGCGGCCGGGACCTGGCGGGGCCGCTGGCCTCTGGCGGCGCCGGGCAGTTGCTCGCCGGGGCCCCGGCGGGCGCGGCCCGCGAGACGCTGACCGGCCTGGTGGATGCCGCCTTCGCGAGCGGTCTGCGCGAGACGTTCCTGGCCTCGGCCGCGATGGGTCTGGCCGGCGCTCTGGCGGTGTTCCTGCTGCTCCGTGGCGGGGCCCCGGCCGCCGCCGCCCGCATCCCGAGGGCCCGTACGAAGTCCGCTGCGGACGCGGCGTCGGCGTCCCCCGCCCGCAACTGAGGTCCTTCGGCGGGGACCTCACGGGTGAACCTTCGAACGTACTGGGCATGCCGAAACGTTTCGGCGACCTGCTCCCCTCCTACGCTGCCCGCGGATGCCACCGGACCCGGCATCCGCGGACCCGAGGAACGGACTTCCCCCATGCGTCTTCGCACCACCGCCGCCGTGCTCGTCGGCGCTTTCGCGCTCGTCCTGCCCACCGCCGGCCCGTCACCGGCCGACGACCACGGCGACAGCTCGCTCGGCACGCTGAACTACCGGTTCGTCAACGATGACGACGTCGAGGAGAACGGCCAGATCCGGCCCGCGGACTACTCCACCTGCTACGTGCTGACGCACACCTCCCGGGACAGGCCCGCGGTCGCGGTCCAGAACGACACGAGGTCGCGGGCGCACCTCTTCGCCAACCGCAGCTGCACCGGCGAGGAGGTGGCGACGCTGAGGCCGGACGGACAGGTGAACCGGGTGAGGGTCGTCGCGGCCTACTTCACGCCGGTGAACGGGGAGGACGACGGCCGTGGTGACGACGACGGCCGTGGCGACAACGACGGCCGTGGTGACGACGACGGCCGTGGCGACAACGACGGCCGTGGCGACTGGAACAACGGCGGGGACCAGGGCCGCGATGACCAGGGCCGCGATGACCAGGGCCGGGACGACCAGGCGCGTGATGACCAGGGCCGGGACGACCAGGCGCGTGATGACCAGGGCCGGGATGACCAGGCCCGCGACGAGGAGGAAGAGCCGGAGGAAGACCTCCTCGACATCGTCTTCCGCGCCCTCGGCTGATCCATGGCTCCCTGACCCCCGGGAGCGGTCCGGCACTCCACGCGGCGTCAGGCCCGCTCCGCAGGGGCGAGCTCGGGCAGCGGGAAGGCGGCCGGCGCGCGGCGGGCGTGGCCTTCGGGGTCACCGGAGGACGTCCCATGGGACAGGGCCGCCCGGGGAGGTCTTCTCCCGGGCGGCCCCGTGTCTATCTGTTCAGCTGTGGCTCACGCTGCCCCGGTGGGGTCAGAAGGTGAGCTTCCAGCTGTTGATGTAGCCGACGTCCAGGCTGGCAGCGTCCCTGACGCGGAGCTTCCAGGTGCCGTTGGCGACCTCGGAGGAGGCGTTCACGGTGAAGGACTGGACGATGTTGTCCGCGCTGCCGCCGGAGCGGTTGCGCAGGTTGTACACGCTGCCGTCGGGGGCGACCAGGTCGACCACCAGGTCACCGACGTAGGTGTGGACGATGTTCACGTCCACCTTCAGCGTGCTCGGGGCGTTGCCCGTGCGGGTCACCGAGAGCGGGGACTCGACCGTGGCGTTGTCCGCGATCTGGTAGTCGTTCGTGTTCTCGAAGACGTTCTGCTGGCCGGTGCCGACCGTCCAGGTGAAGGACGCCGTTCCGGTCCTGCTCTGCGAGTCGGTCACCGTGACGGTCACGTTGGACGTGCCCGCGGTGGTGGCGGTGCCCGAGATCAGGCCGGTGGAGGAGTTGATCGAAAGGCCGGCCGGGAGGCCGGTCGCCGCGTAGCTCAGCGCACCCGGGTTGGTGCTGGTGGCCTGGACCTGCAGGCTGACAGCGGTGTTGATCTGGGTGTTCTGGTTGGCGATCGGGGTGACCGAGACGCCGCTCACGATGCGCGCGCCGACGTTGATGGCCGCCCAGGCGTTCGCCGCGTTGTTGTAGGTGGTCGAACCGGCGCCGTAGAGGTCGGCCGCCGCCTGCAGGGTGGCCGTACGGGCCGCCGCGTAGTTGGTGTTCGACTTGAACAGACCGGTGGTCAGCGCGCGGAACCAGATCTTCGAGGCGGCGTCACGGCCGATCGCGGTGACCGGGAGGCCGTCGGAGGTCGGGGAGTCGTAGCTCACGCCGTTGATGACCTTGGCGCCGGAGCCCTCGGAGGCCAGGTAGTACCAGTGGTTGGCCGGGCCCGAGGAGTAGTGGACGTCGATGCCGCCGAGGCCGGAGTACCAGGCGTCCTTGGACGCGCCGTCCTTGCTCGGCTTGTCCATGTAGCGCAGCGGGGTGCCGTCGCCGTTGATGTCGATCTTCTCGCCGACGAGGTAGTCGCCCACGTCCTGCGGGTTGTTGGCGTAGAACTCGACGGCCGCGGCCATGATGTCCGAGGTCGCCTCGTTCAGACCGCCGGGCTCACCGCTGTAGGTCATGTTGCCGGTGACCGAGGTCAGGCCGTGGGTCATCTCGTGCGCGGCCACGTCGGTGGAGGTGAGCGGCTTGTTGTTGCCCTCACCGTCGCCGTAGGTCATGCAGAAGCAGGAGTCGCTCCAGAACGCGTTGACGTAGGCGTTGCCGTAGTGGACCCGGCTGTACGGGGCCACGCCGTCGTTGCGCAGGCCGTTGCGGCCGTGCACGTTCTTGTAGTAGTCCCACGTGACGGCCGCGCCGTAATGGGCGTCCGCGCCGGCGGTCTCCAGGTTGGACGGCAGGTTGTTGCCCCAGATGTCGTCCGGGCCGGAGAACAGGGTGCCGGTGCCGGAGCCGGTGCCACGGTTGAGGTTGTACGTCTTGTGGCTGCCGCGCGCGGCGTCGGTCAGGTTCCAGGTGCTGCCCGACTGGGTGGTCCCGAGGGTCACCTGGCCGCTGTACATGGTGTTGCCGGTGCCGGTCTCGATGGCCTGCCACTCGGTGATCTTGGCGCCGGTCTTGGCGTCGGTCACCACGTGCAGCTCGTTCGGGGTGCCGTCGTGCTGGAGGCCGCCGACGACGGTCTCGAACGCGAGCACCGGAGCGCCCTCGGCCGCCCAGATCACCTTGCGGGCGTTCTTGGAGGCCTTGGCCTCCTTCGAGCCCTCGGCGTTGGCGGCGGCGACCGCCTGGCTCTCCGCGGCCGACGGGGTGACCGTGGCGTTGGTGTCGGCGACCTTGATCTCGTGATGCGTCGCCTTGGTCACGCTCTTGGTGACACCGCCCTTGGCGTGAACGGTGAGGTCACCGCCGAGCACGGGGAGGCCGTCGTAGGTGCGCTCGTACGTCGTGTGCGTGGTGCCGTCCGCATCCTGGACGACATCGCGGACGACGAGCTTCTCACCACTGCCGAGGCCGAGCGCCTTGGCGGCCTGAGCGGTGGTCGAGTTGGCCTCGGCGAGGAGCGTCGCACGCTCCGAAGCGCTGAGTACGCGGTTGGCCGCGCCCGGATTGGGCTGGGCGGCCTTGGGTGCCTGGGACGCGGTGGCGTCGGCGGTGGCGGTTCCGGTCTGTATGCCTACGGCGAGCAGGGCTGCCGCGGCAACGAGCGCGCCGGCCGCGGTGGCACGCCTCTGGGGGGTGGACCTCAACGCAGACTCCTTCTGCAAGGGGGGTTCCGGATGGCTGGGTGGGCCTCCGGGCAGAACAGGGCTGGTGCGATGAACGGTCGAAGATTGCCACTTGTCGCACTAGATGTCAGGGTCGCGTCAAAAGGTTGGCCGGAAACGGTTCGTTGTCCGAAGATACGTATCCGGTATCCGGACCATTCACCTTCGTATGTCCAAGGGGGCGTTCGGTATACGGAACGGCTGATACCGGTTGCTAACACTTGCGCAACAAGAGGCTGCGTTGACCCAAACGGCATTTACCGTACGGGTGTTTGTCGTACTGTTTCCCGGTGCGGCAGATGTCCGTTGCCAGGGGAAGCCATGGACACCCGCCACTGTCATAGACCACGTGCCAGGGGGGCCCATGAGGCATGTCCATTTTCCTGCGCAAAGAGTGGCCGGGGCGGCCCATGATTCCGTCGGGTCCGCCCGGCGCCTCGGGGACAAGGCCCGCTGGTACCGCCCGGCCGCCGTCACCGCCGACTTCTTCGGCGCAGCCCTCCCGGTAGGGCTCGTCTTCGATGCCGCACAGCAGGTCCGGCCCCTCTACTGCGCCCTTGCCGCCGCCGTGGCGTGGACCGGGGTCCAAGCGCTGCGCCGGCGGTACGCGGCCCGCGCCCTCGGGGAGTCGCGCGGAGTGCTGCCCGTCGTCCATGACTGGCTGATTCTCATCGGTGTGCTGGCCGTTGTCCGCGTGGTGACCGAGGAGGACACGCCCCGGCTGTCCGCCCTCGGGGCCCTGCTGCCGGCTCTGCTCATCACCGTCGCCTGTCACAAGCTGACCTACCGTCACCTCTCGGCCGCCCGCCGCGAGGCCCAGGCCGTGAGCCGGGTCCTCGTCGTCGGCGAGCCCGACGCGGCCGAGGACGTCATCGCGCACCTCGCCGCCCGCACGGACCACCCGTACGTGGTCGTGGGCGTGGTCCCGGTCGGCTCCGGGGCCCTGTCCAGCGGCGTGCCCGTGGCGGGCCGGCTCGACGAGACGATGCCCGAGGCCCCGGCCGGCGACTCCGCAGCCGTGCTCGGCGCCGTCCGCAGCCACCACGCCGACCTGGTGCTGGTGGCCCCCGGCGTACGGATCACGGGGGAGCGGCTGCGCCGCGTCGCCTGGGCCCTGCACGACGCCGGGCTGGAACTGGCGGTCTTCTCCGGGCTGGTGGAGGTCTCCGTCAAGCGGCTGGAGACCCTGTCCGCGGGCGGACTGGCCGTGCTGCGGGTCGCGCCCCCGGTCGGCCGCGGCGTGCAGACCCTGCTCAAGTCGGCCCTGGACCGGGTGGGAGCCGCGGCCGGGCTGCTGCTGCTCGCACCGGTCTTCCTCGGGATCGTGCTGGCCATCCGCTTCGGTTCGCGCGGTCCGGCCTTCTACCGCCAGCAGCGCATCGGCCGCGACGGGGTCCCGTTCGTCATGTGGAAGTTCCGCACGATGGTGATGGACGCCGACGCCCGCAAGGCCGAACTGTCCGGGGCGAACGAGAACGACGGCCTGATGTTCAAGATGCGCCGCGACCCCCGGGTGACCCGGGTGGGCCGGCTGCTGCGCCGCACCTCGCTGGACGAACTGCCGCAGCTGGTCAACGTACTGACCGGCCACATGTCGCTGGTCGGCCCGCGCCCGCCGCTGCCGGAGGAGGTGGCCCAGTACGACGAGGTCGAACTGCGGCGGCTGACCGTGCGGCCCGGGATGACGGGGTTGTGGCAGATCAGCGGCAGGTCAGACCTGTCCTGGGACGAAACGATCCAGCTCGACCTGCAGTACGTCGACAACTGGTCCTTCACCAGCGATGTCGACGTGATGGGCCGTACCCTCCGCGCCGTCGTCGACGGACGCGGAGCGTACTAGGCACCGGAGCATCGAGGCCGCCCGTGCGATCAGCTCTGCTCGCGCCACCACTCGTACGTGGCGGCGATCCCGTCCCGCAGCGGGACGGCGGGCTTCCAGCCGAGCGAGATCAGGCGGCCGACGTCCAGCAGCTTGCGCGGGGTCCCGTCCGGCTTGGACGTGTCCCAGGCGAGCCGGCCCTGGAAGCCCGTCACCTCGGCGACCGTCTCGGCCAGTTCCCTGATGGTCAGGTCCTCGCCGCAGCCGATGTTGACCGGCTCGTCGCCGTCGTAGCTGCCGAGCAGCACCGCGCAGGCGGCGGCCAGGTCGTCCACGTGCAGGAACTCACGCCGCGGGGTGCCCGACCCCCACAGGGTGACCTCCTCGCGGCCCTCGGCGGCGGCCTCGTGGAACCGCCGGATGAGGGCGGGCAGGACGTGCGAGGTCTCCAGGTCGAAGTTGTCGCCCGGGCCGTAGAGGTTCGTGGGCATGGCCGAGATGTACGAGGCCCCGTACTGCTTGCGGTACGACTGGACCTGCACGATGCCGGCGATCTTCGCGAGGGCGTAGGCCTCGTTGGTCGGCTCCAGCGGGCCGGTCAGCAGGGCGTCCTCGCGGATGGGCTGCGGGGCCAGCTTCGGGTAGATGCAGGACGAACCGAGGAACAGCAGCCGGCCCACGCCCGCGGCGTGCGCGCCGCCGATCACGCTGAGCTGGATCTGGAGGTTCTCCTCCAGGAACTGCACCGGGTAGGTGCTGTTGGCCATGATCCCGCCGACCTTGGCGGCGGCCAGCACGACGGCGTCCGGTCGGACGTCCTTCAGGTACGCACCCGTTGCGGCGGCGTCGCGCAGGTCGAGGTCGGCGCGGCCCCGGGTGAGCACCTCGTGGCCGTCGGCGGTCAGCCGCCGGGCGACCGCGGACCCCACGAGGCCGCGGTGGCCCGCGACGAAGACGCGGGCGTTCGGGGGCAGGAGCGGCAGCGAACTTGTCATACCGCCGATGATGCCAGTCCGCTCCCGCGGAGGTCGCAGTGGTCCGGGACCCGGGCCCGCCCGCGCCGCCGCTCTCCCGCACGGCCCCTGGTGGCGGCGGTGTGCGGGCCGTGTGCGCGGGGTGTGGAGGAATCCGCCGCAAAGGCGCCTGGACCGGGCGTGTACGGTACGCATCCAGTCCCCGGTTCCGGCCGGTGCGCCGGGCCGTCTGCCTGCCGGGACCTCGAACGGGTGGGGGCGCCCCGCTCATCACAACTGACCGAAACCATCCCCAGGGGGACCGTATGGGCAAGACCGCACTGATCACCGGCGTCACCGGGCAGGACGGCTCGTACCTCGCCGAGCTCCTGCTCTCCAAGGGCTACACGGTGCACGGGCTCGTGCGGCGGTCCTCCAGCTTCAACACGGAGCGGGTCGACCACATCTACCAGGACCCGCAGACGGCCAACCGGTCCTTCGTCCTGCACCACGCCGACCTCTCCGACGGCGTCGCGCTGGTGAACCTGCTCCGTGACATACGCCCCGACGAGGTCTACAACCTCGGCGCCCAGTCCCACGTCCGCGTCTCCTTCGACGCCCCGCTCTACACGGGCGACGTGACCGGCCTCGGCGCGCTGCGGCTGCTGGAGGCCATCCGGGCCAGCGGCGTCGACACCCGCATCTACCAGGCCTCGTCCTCGGAGATGTTCGGGGCCACCCCGCCCCCGCAGAACGAGGGGACCCCGTTCCACCCGCGCAGCCCGTACGGCGCCGCGAAGGTCTTCGCGTACTGGACCACGGTGAACTACCGCGAGGCGTACGACATGTTCGCCGTCAACGGGATCCTCTTCAACCACGAGTCCCCGCGCCGCGGCGAGACCTTCGTGACCCGCAAGATCACCCGCGCCGTCGCCCGCATCAAGGCCGGTCTCCAGGACCACCTCTACCTCGGCAACCTCGACGCGGTGCGCGACTGGGGCTACGCCCCCGAGTACGTGGACGCCATGTGGCGGATGCTGCAGCAGGACGAGCCCACCGACTACGTCGTCGCCACCGGAGTGGCCGCGACCGTCCGCGAGTTCGTCGAGTCGTCCTTCTCGCACGCCGGCCTCGACTGGAACGAGCACGTGCGCTACGACGCCAAGTACGAGCGCCCCAGCGAGGTCGACGCCCTCATCGGCGACGCCTCGAAGGCCCATGACCTGCTTGGCTGGAAGCCGTCGGTCCTGGTCGCGGAGCTGGCGCAGATCATGGTCGACGCCGACATTCGGCAGGTCGAGGACCAACTGGCGGGCGTGACGGTCCGTATCGACCGCTGAGGCCTTATATTTCCCCTACGATTTGCCGTGTCCCGGCCATTCGCGCAGTTCTCTGTGGGTGTGGCCGGGTCAAACCCTGTCATATGTCCGTTGTGCACCCTCCATGCTGAACCATTGATTCCAAGTTGGTATGCAATGGGTCAAGAGAGGTGACCAGGCCCTCGCGTGAGCCCTAGTCTGCGCCCGTACATATGGCTGTTCGGATAGTTCCAGCCATCAAACCGGGCGATTGCCCTGGGGGGCTCATGCGTAGATCCAGAGGGCTGACTGCTGCCCTCGTCCTGTCACTGGCCGGTGCCGGCACCGGCATAGGCCTGGTGTTGATGCCTCAGGCGTCCGCCATCACGCCGCCGGTGGCATTCACCGCCGACGAGCTGCCCACCTGGCAGCCCGACGGCATCGTCTTTGCCATGGCCCAGGCGAACGGCACCGTTTTCGCCGGCGGCACCTTCTCGGCGGTGCGTCCGCCCGAGGGCGCCGCGGGCGCCGAGCAGGAGGCCGTCAACTTCGTCGCGCTCGACGCCGCGACGGGGAAGCCCACCGCCTGCAAGCTCGCCTTCACCGTCGGCGACGGCACGGCGACCGTGCGCACCCTGGTCGTCTCCAAGGACAACAAGACCCTGTACGCGGGCGGCTACTTCGGCGCCGTCAACGGCACCCCGGTCTCCAGCCTCGCGGCGATCGACATCGCGAGCTGCACCCCCAAGGCATCGTTCCACCCCGGCTTCCCCGCCACCGTGCGCGGACTCGCCGTCACCGACGACACCCTGTACGCGGCAGGCGACTTCACCGCCGTCGACGGCCAGACCCGCGAGCGGTTCGCCGCCGTGGACGCCGGTACCGGTGTGCTCAAGCCCTTCGTCGCCAACGTCGACGAGCCGGGCCGCGCCGTCGAGGTCACCCCCGACGGCAAGAACGTGCTGCTGGGCGGCGACTTCTTCACGGTCAACGGCTCCAACAGCCACGCCCTGGCCGTGGTCAACGCCACCACCGGCGCGGTCACCAAGACGTACGGCAACATCCCGTCGAACTCGGTCGTCAAGGACATCTCCACCGACGACACCGGCTTCTACACGGGCCACGAGGGCTCCGGCGGCGGCGTCTTCGACGGCCGCATAGGCCTGCGCCTGAGCGACTTCACCGAGAAGTGGCGCGACCGCTGCCTCGGCGCCACCCAGTTCGTGCTGCCGTACCAGGGAGTGCTCTACAGCTCCTCGCACGCGCACGACTGCTCCACCGAGCTGGAGTTCCCCGACGGCAAGCGGAACTTCCTGCTGGCCCAGCCGACCAACCACGAAGGCGCCGCCCCCGCGCCCGTGGACGGGTTCGTGCGCGGCCCCGGCAAGCTCGGCTGGCACCCCACCGCCAACGACGGCCTCGGCGAGGGCATCGGCCCGCGCGTCATGGCCGTGGCCGACAAGAACGACGTCAAGTACATGTGGGTCGGCGGTGAGTTCACCCTCATCAACGGCAAGGCCCAGCAGGGTCTGACCCGCTTCGCCTCCACCGGCGACGTCGGCGCCCCGACCACCCCGGTGGCCAGCGCCGCGAGCGTCAAGCCCGGCGAGGCCCAGGTCCGCTGGCGCACCAGCTACGACGCGGACGACAGCAAGCTGACGTACCGTATCTACCGCAACGGCTCGGCCACCCCGGCCGCGACGGTCACCGCCAGCTCGCTGGAGTGGGAGCGCCCGCAGGCCTCCTGGACCGACGCCACGGTCAAGGCCGGCCAGTCGTACACCTACCGGGTGACCGCGACCGACGACGCGGGCAACACCAGCGCCCTGTCGGCCGTTGCCTCGGTGACGATCCCGACCTCGGTCCAGTCGTACCCGAACCAGGTCCGCGCGGACGGCGCCAACCTGTACTGGCGCTACGACGACACCGTCAGCCCGTACGTGGCCGACTCCTCCACCGGTGGCAACTACAGCGGGGTCCAGTTCAACGCGCCCGCCCTGCGCCAGACGCCCGGTGCGGTCTCCGGCGCCAGCACGGCGATGGGCTTCAACGGGACCAGCCAGCTGGTGCACGGCGACCGCCGTCAGACGGTCGGCAACACGTTCACCGTCGAGACCTGGTTCAAGACGAACACCACGCGCGGCGGCAAGCTGATCGGCTTCGGCAACAACACCACGCGCAACAGCGGCTCGTACGACCGGCACATCTACATGACCAACACCGGGCGCCTCGTCTTCGGCGTCTACAACGGCTCGGCCCGGACCGTCTCCACGGGTCTGTTCGAGACGTACAACGACAACAAGTGGCACCACGTGGTCGGCACCCAGGGCCCCGGCGGCATCACGCTGTACGTCGACGGCCAGAACAAGGGCACGCTGAACGCCACCAGCAACGCCACCTACGCGGGCTACTGGCACGCCGGCGGTGACAACCTCTCCGGCTGGCCGACCCGCCCGACGAGCAACTTCTTCGCCGGTCAGCTCGACGAGACGGCCGTCTACCCGACGACGCTCACCGCCGCCCAGGTCAAGAACCACTTCGACCTGGCCAAGGCGCCCACCGACTCGGTCTCTGCGGTCAAGGCGACCGAGGACACCTACATCAACCAGGGCGCCCCGAGCACGGCCTACGGCACGTCCACCTCGCTCGCGGTGCGCGGCACCTCGGCGTACGAGACGTACCTGCGCTTCGACCTGCCGGCCGCCCCGGCCGGCCAGGTCCTGAAGTCCGCCTCGCTGCAGATCAAGACCTCCACCCAGGCGGGCGCCGGCACGGCCGACACCGTCTCCGTGGTTCCGGTCACCGGCACCTGGAGCGGCGCGGGCACCACCTTCAACACCAAGCCCACCCTCGGCACCACCCCGCTCGGCAGCATCGCGGGCGTGCCGGACGGCTCGGCCGTGCACAGCGTCGAGCTGGACACCGCCGCGGTCTCCGCGGTGCTGGGCGGCAGCTACAGCCTGGGCCTGACGAGCACGGGCACCGACCCGCTGTGGATCTGGTCCTCGGAGTCCACGGCGGCGGAGGGTACTCCGCAGCTGGTTCTCACCTTCGGCGCGAAGTAGCGACCACCGAAGCAACCGCCTGACGGCGTGCGGGGCCCGGCTCTACGTGGCCGGGCCCCGCACGCCTGTCCCACCCCTGTAAGTAGTACGGGAGCCATCCGATGTACCGACGCTCCGCGGCGGCCGCTGTCCTGCTGACCGCCGCCCTGACCCTGACCGCCTGCAGTTCGGGCGGGGACGACTCCGGGGTGAAGGCGAAGCCTCCGGCCTCGTCGGCGGCCCCCGATCCCGCGGACACCCCGGCCACCCCGGCCGCGGCGGATCCCGCGGCCGAAGCGAAGCCGACGGGCCCGGTCCTCCCCGACGCGAAGCTCACCCCCAAGACGGGCAGCTTCACGGACCAGGAGAAGAAGTACCTCAGCGGGCGGGTCCCCGAGAAGATGGACCCGGCGGCCGTCCTGCAGACCGGCCAGGAGGCCTGCCAGCGGGTGGCGCGCACCGCGAAGCGCGACAAGGACGCCGCGACCGGGGCCGTCATCACCGGGGAGATCCCGGGGGCCAAGGACGCGATCACGTACCTGTGCCCGGACCAGAAGCCGGTCCTCGCCGCGGCGGAGAAGGGCTTCGCCGAAGGCCCCCGGAAGTCGCCCGCGGCGGGCAGCTACCGGGCGCTGACCCAGGCCACGAACTGCACGTGGGAGGCCAAGGGCAAGGACGGCGCCGTCCTCGTCTCGGGCCCCGAGGCCCCGCTCAAGGCCGGCGACAAGATCACGGCGACGATCCCGGCGGGCACGGCGGAGTTCAACTCCTCCGGCTGCTACGCCTGGATCCCCGCGTAACACCGCAGGAGCCTGCGGAAGTACACGAACGCCCCCGAGGGCCGGACTCCCGGCCCCCGGGGGCGTTTTCGTGCTCCGGACCGGGGTATCCGCGCGGTCACAGCCACCACAGCGGAAGGCAGGCTCATGGGCATCGGCGGATGCATCGGTTTGATCGTGGTGGGTGCCATCCTCACCTTCGCCAGCGACTGGGAGATGGAGAGCGTCAACCTCGACCTGGTCGGTCTGATCATGATGGCGGTGGGCGGGATCGGCCTCGCCGTGTACACCAGCATCTACAAGCGGCGCCGGACCGCGGGCGCGATACCCGTGGTGGAGGAACACCGCCGCGACGTCATCTGACGCCGCGGCAGGGCCTCACCCGCGCAGCGCGCCCTCGTACACCGGGAGCAGGGTGTCCAGGACCGCGTCCATGGAGAAGGAGTCCGCGGCCAGTTCGCGGGCCGCCAGCGAGGCTTCGCGGTTGGCCGCCGGGTCCAGCAGGGCCAGGACGGCCGCGGCGACGCCCGCCGGACCGGGATCCACCGCGTGCCCCGCGCCGGCCCCCGAGACGTCGCGGGCCAGGCCGTTGGAGTGCGTGACCACCGAGGGGACGCCCACCGAGAGCGCCTCCAGCACCGACATCGGGAAGGGCTCGTCCACCGAGGGCAGCACGTACACGTGGGCCCGGCGCAGCTCCGCCAGGACCTCCGCGCTGGACAGTGCCCCCGGGACCGTGAACCGGTCCGTCAGGCCCAGCGCCCCGATCCGGGCGCGTACGGCCCCCAGCTCGCCCTCGTCCGGGCCCGCGACCACGAAGTGCGCGTCCGGGTGCGCCGCCAGGACCGCCGGGGCCGCGTCCACGAAGTCCACCGGCCGCTTGCGGGACTGCAGGCGCGCCGAGTACAGGATCCGCGGCGGGCCGACCGGCTGCGGCCGCTCCTCCTGCGCCGGGGTCCCGTTGACCAGGCGGACCGCCTGCGGCAGCGGCGCGCCCACCACCGCGTCCAGGCCCTCCCGCTCGTGCGGGGTCAGGTACAGCAGCGCGTCCGCGCCGCGCAGCAGCCGGCGTACCGCCACCGCGTCCAGCACCTTGGCGAGCAGCTTCTGGCTCGGGTCCACCATCCCGTGGGTCTGCAGCACCAGGGGCTTCCCCGCCCGCAGCGCCGCCAGGGCCACCGGTAGGGTCACCAGGTCCCGGGCCAGGTGGACGTGGACGACGTCCGCCTCGCGCACGAGGCGCCCGGCCGAGGCCAGCAGCGCCGGCGAGGTCATCCCGCTGAAGCCGAGGGGGAGCAGGCGGCGGGCCGGGAACAGCTTCGCCGGCACGCCCTCCACCGAGGTGGGCCACTCGTCGAAGCCCTCGCCCAGCGCGAGCAGCCGCGCCTCGTGGCCCCGGGCGCGCAGGCCCTTCGCCAGGTTCAGCGCGACCCGGACCGGCCCGCCGAAGGCGTGCGAGGGGGAGTGCAGGGTGACGGCGTGCAGTACGCGCAGCGGGGCACTCACTTGGGCTCCTCCACCGGGCGGCGCTGCCCGTCCTGGGTCTGCAGGGTCAGCTCCGGCAGGTCCTTGTGCACGACCGAGCCCGCGCCGGCGACCGCGCAGCGGCCCACCGTGACCCCGGCCAGCACGGTCGCCCGTACCGCCACCCACGCGCCGTCCTCGATGGTGACGGGCGCGTTGCGGTAGCGGAAGTCGGCGGCCCGGTGGTCGTGCGAGCCGGTGCACAGCATGGCCTCCTGCGAGAGGCACACGTGCGAACCGATCGTCACCGGCTCGAGGTTCAGCAGCCAGGCGCCCTCACCGATCCAGGTGTGGTCCCCGACGGTGAGCTTCCACGGCCACAGCACGCGTACCCGGTGGCGGATCAGCACGCCTTCGCCGATCTTCGCGCCGAAGGCCCTCAGCAGCGCCACCCGCAGCCGCGCCGGACAGAACCAGCTCATGAACAGCGTGTTCATCACGGCGAACCAGAGCGCCTGCGTCAGCAGCCCGCGCCCCTTGTCGTATCCGGCCAGCGTGAAGGCAGGAAGATCACGCAAAAGAAGCCCCCATCGTGCTCTCGGCCGCGGCCTCCCCGGGCGCGGCCCGCTCAGACTAGACTGCGCGCGGACCAGGCACATCGGGTGGGGGCGGCAGTGACGACGGACATGCACAAGCCCTCCGCAGCGCCCGCGAAGCCGGCCGGCCCGTCCCCCTTCGAGGACGAGAGCCTGTGGGGCCGGGCCACCCTCCCCCGCACGCTGCTCTCGCGCGCGCTGTCCGTTCCGCTCGCGCTCGGATTCACCGTCTTCCTACCGTTGTTCGTCGCCGTCCAGACGGGCGCAGGCGCCCGTGACGCGGCCTTCTGGCTCCAGTTGCTGCTCACCATGTACGCGGGCGCCCGGCTCTCCGCGATGGTGCTCACCAGCCGCCGCAAGCTCCTCCAGGGATCCTTCTGGCTCTTCGTCTACATGGCCATGGGCGTGGCCCCGCTCGCGCAGGCCGTCCTCGGCCAGGTCCCGACGCCGGTCGTCGGCCCGCGCTCCGACCTGACCGCCGCCATCGGGCTCGTGCTGCTCGGGTGCACGGCCTTCGACGTCGGCGTGCTGCTGGCCCGTCACCGGCCGGCCGGGCGCGCGGGCGGCTCACAGAAGGAGTCGCGCCCGGTCATGACCCACCGGCGGCGCCTCCAGCTGCTGACGATCCTGTCCTTCGGGTGCAGCGCGGTCTTCATCATGAAGCTCGGCGGTCCGGCGGTCTTCTTCTCCAGCCGCCAGGAGATCATCGCCGGCATCCAGGAGGCGGGCGTCTCCAACGGCGACGGACAGGCCGGGCAGGCCCTGCTGCGCGGCTTCGGCACCGTACCGGCCCTGCTCGCGCTGCTCCTCTACACGCGCTGGCTGATCACCTCGAAGTTCGCCCGCCGCAAGGTGTCGATCATCGTCACGTGGGCGGCGCTCGCCGTCCTCAACCTGATCGTCAACAACCCGATCTCGAACCCGCGGTACTGGTTCCTGACGGTCATGTTCGCGCTGCTCTTCACCGTCTTCCCGGTGAGCGCGGCGATGTACCGGGTGGCGTTGTCGATGGCGGTGGTCGTCGCGCTCCTGATCTTCCCCTTCGCCGACCGCTTCCGGTACGACGAGAAGAACTACCGTCCGGTCGAGACCACCTCGTTCCTGGAGCCGATGGCGCTCAAGGACTACGACCAGATCGGCATGTTCGCGAACACCATCACCTTCTCGGAGTCGGGCCCCGGGCACTTCTACGGGCGCCAGCTCGCCGGGTCGATCTTCTTCGCGGTGCCGCGTTCGGTCTGGGAGGGCAAGCCGCGGGACACGGGCGTGATGGTCGGCCAGTGGATGGGCACGGTCAACACCAACCTCTCCTCCCCGATCTGGGCGGAGCTGTGGCTCGACTTCGGGCCGCTGGGGATGGGCGCGGGGCTGCTGGGCATGGGGTACGCCTCGGCCCGCGTCGACCGGCGCTACGCGAAGCGGGCCACGCGGCGGTCACCGCCGGGCAGTTTGATCTCGGTGGTCGTCCCGCTCGTCGCGGGCTACTCCTTCATCCTGCTGCGCGGACCGCTGCTCCAGGCGTCCGGCCGCGTGGCGATCGCCGCCCTCTGCCTCGCGCTGGTCGCGACGTACCGCACGGACAAGTCCACCACCCTGCGCTGACGCGCCGCCACCGCCGGGGCTCCGCCCCCTCAGGGGGCCGGGCAGAGCCCGGGAAACGGCGGGCAGCGGGTCAGGCGACGGGGGTCGGCTCGGGTGCGCGGTCCTGCGCGGCAGGGACTCGCAGGCGGGTGACGCGCCACCAGGCGGCCAGGGCCTTGAGGGCCGAGCCGGCCGCCAGGCCCCACGCGGCGCCCGCCACACCCCCCACCGCGTAGCCGCCCAGCAGCAGCCCCACGGACAGCAGCGAGAAGACCACCTGCAAGGACAGCGTGGCCTTCGGCGCCAGCACCCGCAGGGTCAGCAGGGCACAGGTGCCGAGCCCCATCACGGCGTACTGGGCCCCCGTCGCCGGCAGCAGCCCGGCGGTCGCCTCCCAGGTGCCGCCGAGCAGCTGACGGCCCACCCGGTCGGGCAGCGCGTACAGCACGGCCCCCCAGCCCGCGCCGACCACGGCCAGTACCAGGCCCAGCAGCGCGGTCGCCCGCACCGTGGCCCGCTGGCCGCCGAGCCGCCCGAGCACCGGGGGCCCGAAGGCGTTCGCGGAGTTGAACAGCACGTTCAGCGGCCCGAAGAGGGTGGTCGCGCCCCGCAGTGCGCCGACGGCCAGCGGGGTCGCGAAGACGCCGAGGCCCAGTACGGCGAGCTGGCTGGAGCCGTTGCCCACCGCGAACTCGACCACGAACCGCTGCCCGAGGTGACCCCGCCGCAGATAGGGCCGCAGGTCCGCCCGGGCGCCGCGGACGTACGGCCGCAGCAGCCAGAGCCCCAGCGCCAGCGCGGGTACCGCGGAGAGGCCCCAGGCCAGTACCAGGCGGCCCGCCGGGGCCCCTTCGGGCTGCACGGCGAGCGCCGCGACCACGCACACCAGACGCAGCGCGTCCGCGGCCAGCGCCCGTTCGGGGGCGCGCAGCGCCGAGAAGCAGTACCGCAGCCCGTCCTGGAGGAGCACCAGCGGCAGTACGAGGCCCAGGGCGAGGAAGGCCCGCCCGGGCGTGCCGGGGAGCGCGAGGCCCACCAGCACGAGCAGCGCGCCCACGGCGGCCGACGCGGCCCCGGTGAAGCCGACGGCGGAGCGGCACAGCGCGCCGAGCCTCCCCCGGGCTTCGTCCGGGGGGAGCCCCTGGCCCTTCTCCAGGACGAGGCTCTGGCCGACGTAGGCCATGTTGAGTCCGAGGAGCACGCTGAAGGTCACGTACACCATCGAGAAGTCGGCGAACCCGGCTGCCGAGGACAGCCGGGCGGCCAGCACCAGCACCAGGATGTTCGTGGCGCTGGAGGCGGCCTGGTCGAGGACCGACGCGACGGCGGCGAGGCCGCGTCGGCTCATCTGCGGCCCATGCGCACGGTGCGCAGCGCGACGGTGTCGGTGCCGTCACCGGGGATGTGCTGCTCGGGCTCGGCCACTTCGTAGGGGATCGGCTGCGGCGGCTGCGGCCCGCTCGCCGGGGAGCCGGCGGCGGGGGCGGGAGCGGTGACCTTGTCCTTGCCGCGGCCGCGCTTCTCGCCGGGCAGCGGGGCGTGCAGCACCGCGCCGAGCACCGTGCCGCCGGCGCCGCTGATGAGCTCGCGGATCCGGGACAGGTCGGAGCGGTGGACGCCGCGCGGGTTGCAGACGACCAGGACGCCGTCGACGCGGTCGACGAGGGCGAGGGCGTCGGCGTACGAGAGCACGGGCGGCGCGAGCACGACGACGGTCGCGTTGGGGGAGTCGGCCTCGGAGATGAGCTGGGTGGCGCGGGGGGAGGTCAGCGCGCGCGGCACGTTGCGCGCCCGCTCGCCGGGGATCAGGTCGAAGGAGCCGGACTCGCCGGCGTCCACGACCAGCTGGCGGCCGTCGGGCCACTCGGAGTCGGAGTGCCGTCCGCCGCCCTTCTGACCGCCCGGGGTCTGGCTCCAGCGCGGCCGACTGCCGGCGTCCGTCGGCAACTGGCTGGCCAGGACCGGGGTGCGCAGGTCGGCTTCGATGAGCAGGACGTCCTTGCCGGTCTCGGCGAAGGAGGCGGCGAGGTTCACGGCCACCGCGGCGGCGGTCTCGCTGCTGCCGCGCGGGGCGACGACGAGCAGCCGGCGCCGGTCGGCGAAGCGGGAGTCGTAGGCGAGCCGGAAGGCCACCGAGCGGTACTCCTCGGCGAGTCGGGGATCCGCCTCGCCGGCGGCGAGCAGCGGCCCGCCGCCCGTCCGGTCCCGGGGCAGGTAGCCGAGCACGGGTGCGCGCAGGGCCCGTGCCACGTCGCCCTCGGAGCGGGGCGCGGGGTCGAAGACGAGCCGGACCCAGGCGGCGAGCAGGCCGAGGGCGAGGCCCACGGCCGCGCCGAGCGCGAGGGACATCAGGATGCCGGGGCCGTCGGCTCCGGGAGGCGCGGTCGCGGCGCTGGTGACGCGGCCCGGGGTCATGTCGAGCGCTTCGAGCTTGGTGATCTTGGTGTTGTACCCGCCGACCTCGCTCTGCAGGTCGGTCTTGGCGGAGCTGGCCGCGTCGCGCCCGGCGCCCGCGGGCATCCGGGCGATCTCCTTGGAGAGCTCGTCGAGCTGCTTGGCGATCGGGTCGCGCTGCTCCTTGTAGCCCTTGACCATCTTGTCGCGGGTGGCGTCGAGGGACTCCTGCCGCTTGAGCAGGTACGCCTCGGTCATCGCGTTGGCGCGCTTGGCGGCCTCCTTGGGGGAGGACGCCGTGTAGGTGAAGCGCAGCACCATGGTCTGCGGCGGGTTGGTGACCTGCAGACCGCTGCGCAGGGCGGCGAAGCCGGACGCGGTCACGCCGAGCTTCTTCGCCGCCTCGTTGGCTATGGAGGAGCTGAGCGCGACCTGGCGCTCCGAGCCGATGTTGATCGCCTTGTCGGGGGCGAGGCTCGGGTTGAACGGGTCGTCGGTGGGCGCGCGCAGCACGACGTCGGCGGTCGCGACGTAGGTGTCGGCCGTGGAGATGCCGAGGTAGACGCCGCCCAGCAGGCCGATCCCGATGCCCGCGCCGATGAGCCTGCGGTAGCGCAGGAGCTGCCGGAACTGGTCTCTGAGGAGATCCGGTTCGTCGTCGGCCGGTGCCGCTGCAGGGCGGTTCGTCTCGATCACGGCCGGGGTCCCCCAAGTGCTTCGTCTATCAGTGCGTCGATGCGGGCCAGGCCCGCTTCACGGCTCAGATGGGCCGCCACGTGGCGGGGTCCGGCCGCTCCCAGTGCGTCCGCGCCTTCGGGGTCCTCGGCCAGGGCCCGTACGGCCTTCAGCAGGGCCTCGGGGTCCTCCGGCGGTACGAGCACCCCTGCGCCCGAGCGTTCCACCTCCTGGGCGGTGCCGCCCTCCGCCGCCACGGAGGCGACGACGGGACGGCCGGTCCGGAAGTAGGAGGTGAGTTTCGACGGCACGCTCATGTCCAGCACGGCAGCGTGCTGCGTGACCGCGAGTACGTCCGCCGCGGCGAGGATATCCGGGAACTCGCCGTCCGCGGCAGGGGGGATGATGTCCAGATTCGGCACATCGGCCGAGAGGTCGGCGAGCGCCGCGCGCTGACTGCCGTCCCCCATGAGGACGAAGCGGACATTCGGATCCAGGCGGGCGGCGCCCACGAGGACCTCCAGCCCCTGCTTGAGCCCCATGTTCCCGGAGTGCAGGACGACGGTCTCGCCGGGGCCCCATCCGAGGTGGCGGCGGGTCTCGCCGCGCGGCTTGGTGGGCGCCGCCACGTGCGACCAGTTGGGGACGAGGCGGATCCTGCCCGGGTCCACGCCCATGCCGACGACCCGGTCCACGAAGGTCTCGTGGATGACGCCGACGAGGGTGGCCCGCTTGAGGGCGTAGGCCTCGGCGCGGCCGGCGATCGCCGCCGCCTTGTCGCCGCCGCTGATCCCGCTCTGCGCCGCGGCGGCGCCCATCAGGTCCTGGACGACCGGGATGTACGGGACCTTCCAGCGCGCCGCGAGCCGGGCGGCGAGCACCCCGCCGGCCAGGCTGGGCATCTGGGCGAGGACCGCGTCCGGCTTGGGCATCCGGGGCGGTGCCACGGCGCCGTGCAGCAGAATCGATCCTTCAAACAGGGCCCGCTTCACGGCGGTCTGACGCGGCGGTACGGTGTGCGCGCGCCGGTGCACGGTGACGCCCGCGCGCTGTTCCGTGCGCTGGAGCGCCCCCTTGTACTCCGGCTCGACCGACCACGCCGGGTAGTGCGGCATGCCGGCGAGGACGTGGGTCTCGTGGCCGAGATCCGCCCAGTGCTCCGCGATCTGGGTGGCATACGGGCCGATCCCCGCGTGCTCCGGAGCGTAATTGGTGGAAACCAGCAGCATGCGCCGCTGACCGGATCTGGACACCGTGCGTCCCCTCTTCCCCTGGATGATGCGCACGTCACCCTATTCGTTCACCCGCGTGCTGCGGAACGTGCACGCTATTGTCTGCTAATCAGCTGCACCGGGGGGTGCGGCCGCTGGGGATAACAGATGACGGAGCATGACATGTCCGACTTTGGCGCGCCGGAGCGCAGACCGTACCGAGTCGGCTATGCGCCGGGGGCCTACGACCTGTTCCACATCGGGCATCTGAACATCCTTCGGCACGCCCGCAGTCAGTGCGACTACCTCGTCGCCGGCGTGGTCTCCGACGAGATGGCCGAACTGGCCAAGGGACGCCGCCCGATGATCCCGCTCGTCGAGCGGCTGGAGATCGTCCGCAGCGTGAAGTACGTCGACGCCGCCTTCGTCGAGACCGTCCCCGACAAGGTGGAGACCTGGAAGCAGGTCCGCTTCGACGTCATCTTCAAGGGCGACGACTGGCGCGGCACGCCCAAGGGCGACCGGCTGGAGAAGGACTTCGCCGCCCACGGCGTCGACGTCGTCTACTTCCCCTACACCGTGCACACTTCCAGCACCCAGCTGCGCCGGGCGCTGGACGTGCTCGCGGAACCCCCCGCCCTCCCCGGTCAGGTCACCGGGGAACGGCGCTGAGCTCCCGGAACCACTTCGCGAGGAACGCCAGCAGGAACAGTCCGGCGACCACGCCCAGTCCCGCGTACGTCCAGACGAACAGCTTCCCGCCGCCGAGCAGCAGGAAGACCAGGCAGAAGACTCCGTAGTCCACGGGCAGCAGGGCCACCGCGCGCAGGGTCGACGGGGCGGCGGCGGGGCTGCCCGGGGCGGGTTTCGGCTTGAGCTTCTCGGTCAGCAGCCCGCCGAAGAAGGTGACGACCGAGGCGAACTGGAAGCCCAGCGGCACCAGCAGCCAGACGTCGGCCGTCGTCCTGTACTCCTCAGGGAAACGGTAGAAGGCGATCAGCACGCACGAGTGCAGCGCCGTGAGCTTGGCCGCGTCCACGACGTGGTCCAGCCACTCGCCGGCCGCGCTCCCGCCCCCGCGCAGCCGGGCCAGCTGCCCGTCCGCGGAGTCGAAGGCGAACCCGACGGCGAGCGCCGCCCACACCGCGATCCCCAGCCCCCACGAGGGTGCGCACAGGGCCACCGCGGCCGCGGCGGCGAAGCTGAAGGCGGCGCTGATGAGGGTCACCTGGTTCGGGGTGAGCCCGAGCGCGTACGAACCGGCGGCCAGGTACCGCCCGACGGGCCGGTTGACGAACCGCGAATACAGCGACACCCCCTTCGCCGACTTCTGCGCCCCGCGCAGTTCCTGCAGCGCGGTGTTGACTCTGCCCATGCAGGGACCCCCTCAGAACGATGTCGAACACATCATCGCAGGGCGAACGAGGGTGTCGTTCCGGATGTCCGCGGACGCCCGGAGGCGCCGCCGTCGGGTCCGCGGCGGCGCGCACGGGGCGGGCCGCCGCCTCCTCACACGGACGTCCCCCGCGACGGGGACCCGCAGACCCGCAGCAGCAGGACCGAGCGCGCCGGGACCGTCAGCGTCTCCCCGCCGCGGTGCCGGGTGCCGGGCACCGCGGACTGGCTCTCCAGGGAGGTGTCCAGGACGAGCTCGTACGCCTCCGCCCACGGCGCCCCCGGCAGGACCCACGCCAGCGGCCGGTCCCCGGTGTGCAGCAGCGCGAGGAAGCTGTCGTCCGTCACCTGCCGGCCCCGCTCGTCACGGCCCGGAATGTCCCGCCCCGACAGGAACATCCCCAGCGCGGCGGCCGGCGCGTACCAGTCCCGCTCCGTCATCTCCGCGCCCGCCGGCGTGAACCAGGCCAGGTCCCGCAGCCCGTCCGCCCCCTGCGGCCGCCCCGAGAAGAACGCCCGCCGCCGCAGCACCGGATGGGCCTGCCGCAGCGAGATCAGCCGCTCCGTCAGCGCGAACAGCTCCCGCCACGCCGGGTCCTCCAGCAGCGACCAGTCCACCCACCCCGTCTCGTTGTCCTGGCAGTAGGCGTTGTTGTTCCCGCCCTGCGTGCGCCCGAACTCGTCGCCCGCCACCAGCATCGGCACCCCCGTCGACAACAGCAGGGTGGTCAGGAGGTTCCGCAGCTGGCGACGGCGCAGCGCCCCGATCCGGGCGTCGTCGCTCTCGCCCTCGGCCCCGCAGTTCCACGAGCGGTTGTCGTTGGTCCCGTCCCGGTTCGCCTCCCCGTTCTCCTCGTTGTGCTTGCGCTCGTAGGACACCAGGTCGCGCAGGGTGAAACCGTCGTGCGCGGTCACGAAGTTCACCGAGGCGTACGGGCGCCGCCCGCCCCACGCGTACAGGTCGCTCGACCCCGACAGCCGGTACCCGAGATCCCGTACGTCGGGCAGCGCGCCCCGCCAGAAGTCCCGTACGGCATCCCGGTAGCGGTCGTTCCACTCCGTCCACAGCGGGGGGAACGCGCCCACCTGGTAGCCGCCCGAGCCCACGTCCCACGGTTCGGCGATCAGCTTCACCCGCCGCAGCACCGGGTCCTGGGCGATCACCGCCAGGAACGGGGACAGCATGTCCACGTCGTGCATCGAGCGGGCCAGCGCCGCCGCCAGGTCGAAGCGGAATCCGTCCACCCCCATCTCCGTGACCCAGTACCGCAGCGAGTCCGTGATCAGGCGGAGCACGTGCGGGCGCCCGGCGTGCAGGGTGTTCCCGCAGCCCGTGTAGTCGGCGTAGCGGCGCTGGTCGGACTGGAGCCGGTAGTAGCCCCGGTTGTCGATCCCCCGCAGCGACAGGGTCGGACCCAGCTCGCCCGCCTCCGCCGTGTGGTTGTAGACCACGTCGAGGATCACCTCGATGCCCGCCGCGTGCAGGGCCCGGACCATCCGCTTGAACTCCCCGACCTGCTGGCCGGTCGTCCCGCTCGACGAGTACCCCGCGTGCGGGGCGAAGTAGCCGATCGAGTTGTAGCCCCAGTGGTTGCGCAGCCCCCGGCGCAGCAGGTGGTCCTCGTGCGCGAACTGGTGCACCGGCAGCAGCTCGACCGCCGTGACGCCCAGCTTCGTCAGGTGCTCGACCGCCGCCGGATGGGCGAGTCCCGCGTACGTGCCGCGCAGTTCCTCCGGAACACCCGGATGGCGCATCGTGAAGCCGCGCACGTGCAGCTCGTAGATCACCGAATCGGCCCACGGGGTCTTCGGCCGGACGTCGTCCGCCCAGTCGTCGTCATCGTGGACGACCACGCCCTTCGGGACGAACGGCGCCGAGTCCCGGTCGTCGCGCACGGTGTCCGCGATGTACTGCTGCGGCCAGTCCCGGACGTGCCCGTACACCTCGGGCGGCAGGGTGAAGTCCCCGTCGACGGCCCGGGCGTACGGGTCCAGGAGCAGCTTCGCCGGATTGAACCGGGCGCCCGTCCAGGGGTCCCAGCGCCCGTGCACCCGGAACCCGTACCGCTGTCCGGGGCGCACGCCCGGGACGAAGCCGTGCCAGATCTCGTGCGTGAGCTCGGTGAGCGAGCACCGGGTCTCCGCGCCTTCGGAGTCGAACAGGCACAGCTCCACCGCCTCCGCGCCCTGCGCCCACAGGGCGAAGTTGGTGCCCGCGGTCCCGTCCGGACCGTGGTGGAACCGGGCGCCCAGGGGATGCGAGGACCCCGGCCACACCGGTGGTCCCGGGCGCGTGGGGGTCCGTAACACCTGCCCCCTGATCTGGCCGTTCGGATGACCGCCCGGACGGCCGTTCGGCTGACCGCCGTTCGGCCGTCCGTCCGGATGGCCGTCGACCTGCGGTACGGGCGCGGCCTGGCCGCCCCGCACCGCATCGACGGCGTTGCCGACGGCTTCCACCGCCTCTTGCTCGGCTGCGCTCGACACTGCCCGCCTCCACGGCTCCTGGGTACCTGCGGGGGGAGGGGGAGTGCGGCCCCGGCGTCCCGGCCTGGGCCCGCCCCCGTCTGGTCCTTCACACTGTTCTGCCCGGACTGTTCTGCCCGGAACGTGCCACGCGCTCACGTTTCCCCCGGAGGGGCCCGGTCGTTGGAGGGATCGTGACACTTCTGACGAGGCGGGCAGGGGCGGGCTTGGCCGCCGTGGCGGCATGGGCGGGCCTGCTGGGCGGGCTGGCCGGATGCACCCAGGACGGCAAGTCGCCGGTCGAGATCCAGCTGCCCGGCAAACCCCGCTCGCCGGACGAGGCCATCCGCATCACCCCCGACGACAACGCCAAGGGGGTCCAGGCCGACGCGCGGCTGACGGTGACCGTGCCGGAGGGCCGGCTGGAGCGGGTCGTCGTCACCAAGGTGGAGGACGCGCAGGAGGAGGAGGTCCCCGGCGCCATCGCCGCCGACGGGCTCAGCTGGAGCCCCGACCTGGACTCCGGCCGGCTCGCGCTCGCGGCCAAGTACACCGTGGACGCCGTCGCCCTCGACGGGCACAACCGCCGCCAGGCCCGGCACACCACCTTCACCACCTACGTTCCCGAGGAGCGGTTCATCGGCTACTTCAAGCCTGAGAACCGCTCCACCGTCGGCACCGGCATGATCGTCTCCTTCAAGTTCAACCGCTCGATCGAACGCCGGGCCGAAGTGGAACGGGCCATCACCGTCACCTCCGACCCGGCCGTGCAGGTCGTCGGCCACTGGTTCGGCAGGGACCGGCTCGACTTCCGGCCCAAGGAGTACTGGAAGGCCGGAACCAAGGTCACCGTGAAGATGGACCTGCGCGACGTCGAGGGCGCGCCCGGCTCGTACGGCATCCAGTCCAAGACCGTCACTTTCACCGTCGGCCGCTCCCAGATCTCCCGGGTGGACGCGGCCGCGCACACCATGGAGGTCCGCCGGGACGGGGAGCTGCTGTCGACCGTGCCCATCAGCGCCGGGGCACCCAAGACCACGACGTACAACGGAAAGATGGTGGTGATGGAGCTCTTCGACGTCACCCGCATGAACGGCCAGACCGTGGGCTTCGGCGGCGAGTACGACATCCCCGACGTCCCGCACGCCATGCGGCTCACCTCCTCCGGGACCTTCCTGCACGGGAACTACTGGTCCAGCCCCGACACCTTCGGCAGCACCAACGTCAGCCACGGCTGCGTGGGCCTGCGCGACGACAAGGGCGGCGGCTCCGACACCCCGGCCGGCTGGTTCTTCGACCGCACCCTGATCGGGGACGTGGTGGAGGTCGTCAACTCGCAGGACAAGACGGTCGCCGCCGACAACGGGCTGGGCGGCTGGAACATGTCCTGGGCCGACTGGGTGGCCGGTTCCGCCATCGTCTGAACGCCCCACGGAGCCCCCGCACGAGTGACTTGTGTGATCGGAATGCCGTAGCGCAGGGTGTCCGCGCCCCGATCCTCCGACCCCTGCCCCCAGCCTGTCAGGGCGCACCAGGGAGCGGAGAAGGGACGGAGGGTCATGTCGGCAAGGCCCCGGCCCCCTGACCGCTGGACCGGCTGCCCCGGCTCCGGTGCGAGCACCCACGGGCGGCCCCGTACGACGGACGGAGTGGCATGACAGCCTGGACGACGAGCGTGTGGCCGATCGGTCTCGCCGCCGCGGTGGTGATCGTCGCGGCGGCGCCGGCCGGTGCCGCCCCGCCGGCGGCGGCCGGCGGCACCGCCCGGGTGGTGCTGCGCAGCACGGACCTGGACACCGGAGCGCCCCTGTCCGGGGCCGGGTTCGAGCTGTGGCGCGAGACCAACGACCTGGAGGGGCCACAGCGCACCGGTCGGGCGGACGAACAGCACGACGGCGTCTGCGTGACCGACGCGAAGGGCACCTGCACCGTGGAGCTCGCGACCGGGGAGACGTACTACTGGGTGCAGACCGCGGTCCCCGCCGGCTACGAGCGGCCGGACGAACCGGTCACCGGCTTCAACCTGGGCGAGGCCGCCGCCCGGGACGGTCTCGTCCTCAACGTCGCGAACCGGCGGGAGGGCGCGGCGTACACCGGCGCCATCCGGGTCCGGAAGAAGGACGGGAAGACCGGTGCGCCGCTGCACGGCGCGGTGTTCGAGCTCTGGAAGGAGACCAACGGCACCTCCCGCCTCCAGACCAGGGGCATCGACGCCGACCAGCGGGCGAGGCCGGGCTGTGCCACCGACGCCGGCGGCACCTGCGACTTCGACGGGCTCGCCGACGGCCGGTACTTCCTGGTGGAGACGGACGTCCCCGAGGGCTACGTGCTGCCGGAGGACCCGGTGACCGGCCCCCTGCTGCTGGACGGGACGGTCGGCCGGCGGCTCGTGGTCACCTACCTCAACAAGCGCCACGAGCGGATCCCCACGGTGGACGAGGACGCGGACAAGGACTAGGAGGACGACGGGCGCCGGGCCTGGCACGCGGCACCGCTGCGCCGGTGCGGTGACCTCCTCACCCGGCCGGCGCACCAGCGCGGGCCGGACCCCCGCCCGTCGGGTTGGCTGGGCTGCGACCGCCGCGCTCGCAGACCCGAGGAGGCCCGGATGGCCGGACGTCAGGGGACAGGCCCGACAGCACGCGTGGCCGCAGCCGGAGGCCTGCTCGCACTGGCGTGCCTGCAGGCGCCCCAGGCGGCGGCCGCCCCGGCGGAACCGGAGAGCGCGTGCGTGGCGGGCACCGGCCCCTACCAACGGGAGCTGGAGCACCACCTGGGCCGGCCGGTCGACGGGGTGCAGTCCTCGGCGGACTGCCACGCCGTCCGCGCCTTCCAGCGTGCGAAGGGCGTCACTCCCGCCGACGGCTACCCGGGCCTGGCCACCTACCGCACGATGCTCGTCGTGACCGCCCGTCCCGACCCCAACGCCGCGGGCGACTGCCCCGTCCGCGAACACCGCGTCACCTGTGTGGACATGGACCGCCAGCTGCTGTGGGTGCAGAAGGGCGACAGCGTCGTCCTCCCGCCCGTGCCCATCCGCACCGGCCGCGACTACCAGGAGACCCGGGCCGGATGGCACGAGGTGTACTGGCGCAGCAAGGACCACGTCTCCACGCTGTACGACGTGCCCATGCCGTACGCCCAGTTCTTCGACGGGGGCCAGGCCCTGCACGGCACGCACGGATCCCTCTACGAAGGCGGTGGTTCCGCCGGCTGCGTCAACCTCACCGAACCGGACGCGAAGCGCCTGTGGGACCTGCTCGCCCAGGGCGACGCCGTCTACGTCTGGGGCGCCAAACCGGGTACCGAGGACTGACCCGCAAGCCGTCCCGGCCGATTCGCGGCAGTTGGGACGGAACGGTGACAAGACCGTGGCTCATCGTGATCTGCCCATGTGATTTCCTGTCGACAAGCGCGCGACTGTCCGCGCGCGGGGGACATGGGGAGAACAAGAGTGAACCTGCAGCCGATACGCGGCCGCGCCCGCACCGGCCTGCCGGCCCTTCTGCTGGGGGCGGCCCTGCTGTTCACCACCGCGTGCAGCGGTGGTGGCGGGAGTAACAGCAGCGGCAGCGGCGACAACGCCGGGGGCGGCGCGAAGAACGGGACCGAGGCCTCGAAGGCGGTCGTCAGCGTCAAGCCCGACGACGGGGCCAAGGAGGTCGCCACCAGCGGCGTCCTGAAGATTTCCAGCACCGGCGGCAAGCTCACCACGGTGACCGTCGCCGACACCAAGGGCAACGCGGTCGAGGGCAAGCTCGCCGACGACGGGGCGAGCTGGGAGCCGGCCCGTCACCTGGCCTCCGCCACCGAGTACAAGGTGCACGCGGTCGCCAAGGACGAGGCCGGCCGGGAGTCCGCCAAGGACACCACCTTCACCACCCTGACGCCGACCAACACCTTCGTGGGCCACTACACGCCCGAGGACGGCGCGACCGTCGGCGTGGGCATGCCGGTCTCGATCAACTTCACCCGTGGGATCACCAACCCCGAGGCCGTCGAGAAGGCCATCACCGTGACCGCCGAGCCGGCCGTGCCGGTCGAGGGCCACTGGTTCGGCAACGACCGCCTGGACTTCCGCCCCGAGAAGTACTGGGCCGCGGGCACCAAGGTCACCGTGAAGCTCGCCCTCGACGGAGTCGAAGGCCGCCCGGGCGTGTACGGCAAGCAGACCCGTACGGTCACCTTCACCATCGGCCGCTCCCAGGTCTCCACGGTGGACGCCAGCGAGAAGGAGATGCAGGTCGTCCGTGACGGCCAGGTCATCAAGACCCTCCCGATCACCGCGGGCGCCCCGTCGACGACCACCTACAACGGCCAGATGGTCATCAGCGAGAAGTACAAGGTCACCCGGATGAACGGCGCGACCGTGGGCTTCGGCGGCGAGTACGACATCTCCGACGTCCCGCACGCGATGCGCCTGTCGCAGTCGGGCACCTTCGTCCACGGAAACTACTGGGCCTCCGCCGGCACCTTCGGCTCGGCGAACGTCAGCCACGGCTGCGTCGGCCTCAAGGACGTCCGCGGCGCCGGCGACGACAACCAGCCCGCCGCCTGGTTCTTCAACGAGTCCCTGATCGGCGACGTGGTCGTCGTGAAGAACTCCAAGGACAAGCAGATCGCCCCGGACAACGGCCTCAACGGCTGGAACATGGACTGGGCGGAGTGGATCAAGTAAGCGGGTCCCGTACCCCGTGAAGTGGCCCGGTGCTGTGACCCACAGCACCGGGCCACTTCACGTTAACCGGCGCTAACCTGGCCCGTATGACCCTCTCTCTCGAAGTCTCCGAAGGCGTCGGCACCCTCCGCCTGGACCGGCCGCCCATGAACGCCCTGGACATCGCCACCCAGGACCGGCTGCGCGAGCTCGCGGTGGAGGCGACCGACCGGGCCGACGTCCGCGCGGTCGTCATCTACGGCGGCGAGAAGGTGTTCGCGGCGGGCGCGGACATCAAGGAGATGCAGACGATGGACCACGCGGCGATGGTCGCCCGGTCCCGCGGGCTCCAGGACGCGTTCACCGCCGTCGCCCGCATCCCCAAGCCGGTCGTCGCGGCGATCACCGGCTATGCGCTGGGCGGCGGTTGCGAGCTCGCGCTGTGTGCCGACTACCGGATCGCCGCGGACAACGCGAAGCTCGGCCAGCCCGAGATCCTGCTCGGCCTGATCCCGGGCGCGGGCGGCACCCAGCGGCTGTCCCGGCTGGTCGGCCCGTCCAAGGCCAAGGACCTGATCTTCACCGGACGCATGGTGAAGGCCGACGAGGCGCTCACCCTGGGCCTGGTCGACCGGGTCGTGCCCGCCGCCGAGGTGTACGAGCAGGCGCACGCCTGGGCCGCCAAGCTGGCGCAGGGTCCGGCGATGGCGCTGCGCGCCGCCAAGGAGTGCGTGGACGCCGGCCTGGAGGCTGACATCGACACCGGCCTCACCATCGAACGCAACTGGTTCGCGGGCCTGTTCGCCACCGAGGACCGCGAGCGCGGCATGCGCAGCTTCGTCGAAGAGGGCCCGGGCAAGGCGAAGTTCGTCTGAGCGCGACGCCGGTCCTCCCTGTGGGTGGATTAGCCAGGCCTTAAGGCAGCCTTAAGCAGAAACATTGATCCACTCACGGTGATCAATTCCCTGCGGTGTGTCACCGCAGGTCAAACTGGGTATTCAAGCCCCCTTGTTGCCTCCTGCATATGACAGGGCACCCCCTTGGATTCGTTGAAACCGGGGGGTGTTTTCCTCTGGAACGGCCCGGAGGGGGAGGTCGGCCGTCCATGATGGGTGCATGGCGGGCCTGGAGGGTGTGGAACAGCCGCGGCAGCGCGGCAGCGCTTCGGCGGTACGGCTCACGGCGGCTCTTGAGGACGAACAGGGCCTCAAAGCGCTGGAGTTGTACGGTAATCCGGCCGAGGCGGAAGTGACGCTGCCGTCCATGCCGGAGTCGGCGAGCACCGCGCGCCGGCTCACCCAGTGCGTGGTGATCCGCCTCTGGGGCCTCTCGCCGCAGATCGCCGAGCACGCCGTCCTGCTGGTCTCGGAGCTCGTCGGCAACGCGGTGCGGCACACCGGGGCCCGCTCCTTCGGTTTACGCATGCTGCGCCGCCGCGGCTGGATCCGGGTGGAGGTGCGCGATCCCTCGCGCGGGCTGCCCTGTCTGATGCCGGTCCACGAACTCGACACCACGGGCCGCGGCCTCTTCCTCGTCGACAAACTGTCCGACCGCTGGGGCGCCGACCTGCTGCCGCGCGGCAAGATCACCTGGTTCGAGATGCGGGTCGCCGACCGCCAGAACGCCTGAAGCCCCCGGGCGCCGCGGTGGGGCGGTGGGGGGCTTCATGGGTGCGCCGAGGATCGAAGGGGGTGTGATCCTCGGCGTGGTGACTTCGCTCGGGTCAATGGGGAAGTCGTGCTTCCGACTATGGCAGACGAGGGTCCAAACGCCAAAAGTCCCTAGTTGGACATAAGTGTGCAAATCGTAAGACTTTCTAGCTAAATCCTAGGTGAGGTGGGCCACTCACCTCGCAATCGATGAATAACTATCGGAACCTCTGAGTGAATCGTTGATCACGTAGAGGATCGACCACTCGTTCGGCCCCTTCTGGTGAACGTCTCGAATTGGGTCAATCATTACCTTCCGGGTCATCCGCCCCTTAAATGGGCAGGTGCTCTCACATCCAGGCCGCCGCGCGGCCCTGCGCGGGGCCCTGCGTGCGGCCGGTCTCGGTGCGGCCGCCGCGGCGGCCGCACCGAGACCGGCCGCACGCAGGGCCCCGCGCAGG
>NZ_JARAYQ010000490.1:0-2739 GCF_033794505.1 Streptomyces sp. MB09-01
CACCCCCACGCATCCGGGCACCCCCGCGCCCGCGGTGCAGGAGCAGGAGCAGCAGGAGTACGACTACGTCGTCGTCGGCGGCGGCACCGCCGGCTCGGTGATCGCCTCCCGCCTGACCGAGGACCCGGACGTCACCGTCGCCGTCATCGAGGGCGGCCCCAGCGACGTCGACCGGCCCGACGTGCTGACCCTGCGCCGCTGGATGGGCCTCCTCGGCGGCGAGCTCGACTACGACTACCCCACCACCGAGCAGCCCCGCGGCAACTCGCACATCCGCCACAGCCGCGCCCGCGTCCTCGGCGGCTGCTCCTCGCACAACACCCTGATCGCCTTCAAGCCGCTCCCGTCCGACTGGGACGAGTGGGAGCAGGCGGGGGCCGAGGGCTGGGACGCGGCCGCCATGGACCCGTACTTCGACCGGCTCCTCAACAACATCGTCCCGGTGGCCGAGAAGGACCGCAACGCCATCGCGCGCGACTTCGTCGACTCCGCGCAGACCGCCCTGGGCGTCCCGCGCATCGAGGGCTTCAACCGGAAGCCCTTCCACGAGGGCGCCGGCTTCTTCGACCTCGCCTACCACCCCGAGGACAACAAGCGCTCCTCCGCGTCGGTCGCCTACCTCCACCCCGTCATGGACGAACGCCCCAACCTCCGCATCCTCCTGGAGACCTGGGCCTACCGCCTGGAACTCGACGGCACCAGGGCGCGAGGGGTCCGCGTACGCGCCGCGGACGGCACGGAGTCCCTGGTCACCGCACGCCGCGAGGTCCTCGTGTGCGCCGGCGCCGTGGACACCCCGCGGCTGCTGCTGCACTCGGGCATCGGCCCGCGCGCGGACCTCGAAGCCCTCGGCATCCCGCCGGTGCACGACCTGCCCGGCGTCGGGGAGAACCTGCTCGACCACCCCGAGTCGGTGATCGTCTGGGAGACCGACGGCCCGATACCGGAGAACTCCGCGATGGACAGCGACGCCGGCCTGTTCGTCCGGCGCGACCCCGACTCCCCGGGGCCCGACCTCATGTTCCACTTCTACCAGGTCCCCTTCACCGACAACCCCGAGCGCATCGGCTACGAACGCCCCGCGCACGGAGTGTCGATGACCCCCAACATCCCCAAGCCGCGCAGCCGCGGCCGGCTCTACCTCACCAGCGCGGACCCCGAGGTGAAACCGGCCCTGGACTTCCGCTACTTCACGGACGAGGACGACTACGACGGCCGGACCCTGGTGGACGGCATCAAGCTCGCCCGCGAGATCGCCGCGACCCAGCCGCTCGCCGGCTGGCTGGGGCGCGAAGTGTGCCCCGGCCCGGAGATCACCGGCGACGAGGAGCTGAGCGCCTACGCCCGCTCCGTCGCGCACACCGTCTACCACCCGGCCGGCACCTGCCGGATGGGCGCCGCCGACGACCCCGGCGCCGTCGTGGGCCCGGACCTGAAGATCCGCGGGCTCGACGGAATCCGCATCGCGGACGCCTCGGTCTTCCCGACGATGCCCGCGGTCAACCCGATGATCGGAGTGCTCATGGTCGGCGAAAAAGCAGCCGAACTGCTGTCCCGGGACGGTGGCACCCGATGACCACCACCCCCGCCGCGCCCGCCACCTCCGCCGGCCCCGCCACCGACCCGGCCGCGCCCCCCGTCTTCGCCGTGGACGGCCTCTGGAAGGTCTTCGGGCCCCAGAAGGCCGCCGCGAAGGTCCCCGGCTCCGCCGACGCCGGCCTGTCCGCCACCGAACTGCGCGAGCGCACGGGATGCACCGCGGCCGTCCGGGACGTCACCTTCGACGTCCGCAAGGGCGAGGTCTTCGTCGTGATGGGCCTGTCCGGCTCCGGCAAGTCCACCCTCGTACGCTGTCTCACCCGGCTCATCGAGCCCACCGCCGGAAGCCTGGCCATCGACGGCGAGGACGTCCTCGCCATGGACGCCACCCGGCTGCGCGCCCTGCGCCGCCACCGCGCCGCCATGGTCTTCCAGCACTTCGGCCTGCTCCCGCACCGCACCGTCCTCGACAACGTGGCGTACGGACTGGAGATCCAGGGCGTCGGCCGCGGCGACCGCCGGCACAAGGCCGCCGAACTCGTGGCCAAGGTCGGCCTCGAAGGCCTCGAGGACCGGCGCCCGGGCCAGCTCTCGGGTGGCCAGCAGCAGCGCGTCGGCCTGGCCCGCGCACTCGCCGCCGACCCCGAAGTACTCCTGTTCGACGAACCGTTCAGCGCACTCGATCCCCTCATCCGGCGCGAGATGCAGGAGGAGGTCGCCCGGCTCCACCACGAAGAGGGCCGCACCATGGTCTTCATCACCCACGACCTCGCCGAGGCGCTGCGCCTGGGCGACCGGATCGCGCTGATGCGCGACGGCCGCATCGTCCAGCTCGGCACGCCCGAGGAGATCGTCGGCTCGCCCGCCGACGACTACGTACGGGACTTCGTCCGCGACGTCCCCCGCGAACAGGTGCTCACCGTCCGCACCGCGATGCGCCCCGCCGCTGCCGGCGAGGCCGAACAGGGACCCGCGCTGGCCCCCGCCACCACCGTGGCCGAGGCCATCCAGGCCGTCGCCGTCAGCGGCGGCCCGGCCCGCGTGGTTGACCGCGGCCGCTGCCTGGGCGTCGTGGACGACGCGGGGCTGCTCGCCGTCGTGGCCGGGCTCCCGGCCACGACCGGACGGGGGGTGGCGGCGTGACCTGCCCCGCCCGTCCCGAGGTCCCCGTCCCCCACGCCCGGAGGTGGTGCGCATGAC
>NZ_JARAYQ010000491.1:0-2738 GCF_033794505.1 Streptomyces sp. MB09-01
GACGTGGTTTGGTTACTTATATACCTTACACCCCAACCAATCAGTCGGTTTAGGCACTCAACCATCCACAAACGAGTACGGACTCAACAACGACTCTGCCCCCTGGCCCGGCGGTGAGGGAGCGAAGGCTGTTCGCGTCGGCTCGGCCGCCTCCCGCGGGAAGGCGTGAGTGTGGAAGCGGACCGCCTTCGCGCCCTCCGAGGCCGGCAGGTCGCGATAGCTGTTGATCAGGTCGTGCATCTTGTGGATCAGTTCGAGGCTCTGCCCGGCGGTCAGGTGCAGGGTGAAGTCGCTCATGTCCGCGCCGCGCCGCCACTCCTGGGGCCAGTTGTGGGCGTTGCCGAGCCAGGTGCTCAGCTCCTGCGTGTGGATCGTCGCGATCTCGTGCAGGAAGAGGTCCGCCGCACCCCGCACGGCCGGGTCCTCGTCGAGCGTCAGCGTCTCGTCGAACGCCGTGGCGTCGTAGACGGCCCGCCACCAGCGTTCGCGGCCCTTGCCGTGCTCGGGTGCGTCCTCGACGAACCCGTGCGCCGCGAGCTGGCGCAGGTGGTAGCTGGTGGCGCCGCTCGACTCCCCGAGCCGGTCGGCCAGTTGGGAGGCGGTCGCCGGGCCGTCGTGGCGCAGCGCGCCCAGCAGGCGGATGCGCAGCGGGTGGGCGAGGCCGCGCAGTGAACGGGCGTCCAGCGTACGGACGTTGGGCTCTGCCGGCTCTGCCGGCTCTGCGGGCCCGCCAGGTTCGACGGGGTCGACGGGGTCGACGCGGTCCAGGGGGTTCTCGGGCATGGCTCGACCATAGAGTTGCAAAGGCTTCTCTGCAAGTATTTCTTTGCAACGTCTTCTTTGGAAGTCCGCCGGTGCCGGGGCCCGGGCAGTGGCGTCAGGGCCGGGTGTCGTCCACGGCCGCCTGCTCGACCAGCGGGATGATCCGCAGGGGTACCGGGTTCTCCATCACGATCGCCGTCGACGCCCTGACGATCCCCTCGAACCCGACGACGCGGTCGATCACCCGCTGGAGGTCGGCGTTGGACCGGGCGACGAGCCGGCACAGCATGTCCCCGTGCCCGGTGGTCGTGTGCAGCTCCAGCACCTCCGGCACCCCGTCCAGGTGGGCCCGTACGTCGGCGCCCTGCCCCTGCTTGATCTCCAGCGTGGCGAAGGCGGTCACCGGATACCCGAGGGCCGTCGGATCGACCTGCGGGCCGAAACCGCGGATGACCCCGTTCGACTGGAGCCGGTCGAGACGGGCCTGCACGGTCCCGCGGGCCACGCCGAGGCGGCGCGAAGCCTCCAGGACCCCGATCCGGGGCTCGCGGGCGAGCAGGACGATGAGCCGGCCGTCGAGTTCGTCGATGCCCATGGATGCCTCCGGTGCCCACGTGCGCTCGTGAGTGGTCATAGTGCACAGATGTTTCAGCCATCCTGCGCTCAGACTGGTCACCTTGTATAGGCAAAAAGGAAACTATTGCGCAGCTTGTGGATCGGCGGGACTCTGCGCTCATGACTGAGACCCTCGACACCACCCCGCACACCGCGCGTGAGGCAGATCCCTTCCCGGTGAAGGGCATGGACGCGGTCGTCTTCGCCGTCGGCAATGCCAAGCAGGCCGCGCACTACTACTCGACCGCCTTCGGCATGAAGCTCGTGGCCTACTCCGGACCGGAGAACGGCAGCCGCGAGACGGCCAGCTACGTCCTGACCAACGGCTCCGCGCGCTTCGTGCTGACCTCGGTCATCAAGCCGGCCACCGACCACGGCCGCTTCCTGGCCGAGCACGTCGCCGAGCACGGCGACGGCGTGATCGACCTCGCCATCGAGGTCCCCGACGTCCGCGCGGCCTACGCGTACGCCGTCGAGCAGGGCGCCCGCGGCCTGGACGAGCCGTACGAGGTCAAGGACGAGCACGGCACCGTCGTGCTGGCCGCGATCGCGACGTACGGCCAGACCCGCCACACGCTGGTCGAGCGCGGCGACTACACCGGCCCGTACCTGCCGGGCTACGTGGCCCTCGACCCGATGGTCGCGCCCCCGGCCAAGCGCACCTTCCAGGCCATCGACCACTGCGTCGGCAACGTGGAACTCGGCCGCATGAACGAGTGGGTCGCCTTCTACAACAAGGTCATGGGCTTCACGAACATGAAGGAGTTCGTGGGCGACGACATCGCGACCGAGTACTCGGCGCTGATGTCCAAGGTGGTCGCGGACGGCACCAAGAAGGTCAAGTTCCCGATCAACGAGCCGGCGATCGCGAAGAAGAAGTCGCAGATCGACGAGTACCTGGAGTTCTACGGCGGCCCCGGCGTCCAGCACATCGCGCTGGCCTCGAACGACATCGTCGCGACGGTGCGCTCGATGCGCGCGGCCGGCGTCCAGTTCCTCTCCGTCCCGGACAGCTACTACGACACGCTCGGCGAGTGGGTCGGCGACACCCGGGTCCCGATCGACGAGCTGCGCGAGCTGAAGATCCTGGCCGACCGCGACGAGGACGGCTACCTGCTGCAGATCTTCACCAAGCCGGTGCAGGACCGCCCGACCGTCTTCTTCGAGATCATCGAGCGCCACGGCTCGATGGGCTTCGGCAAGGGCAACTTCAAGGCGCTGTTCGAGGCGATCGAGCGGGAGCAGGAGAAGCGCGGCAACCTCTAGGTGTATTGACCCGCAGGGTTGTTCACACGGCTGATCGGTGGCTTGCCGTCCAGTGCGGTGTGGCAGCGGTGGTGGTTGTAGGTGTGGAGGAAGTC
>NZ_JARAYQ010000492.1:0-2730 GCF_033794505.1 Streptomyces sp. MB09-01
ATCAGGATCCGCCCACCCCAGCCTCAGGCCGGCCGGGCAGGCACGCGACGCGGCCCGGTCGTCTGGGACTGGCGGGAGAAACGCGAGGCACTGCGCCACGAACCCGCCCCGCCCGCCGACCAGCGCTGACCCCGCAGCCGCTACACGAGCCCGAAGTCGATGAAGTCGACCTCCCCGAACCGCACCTGCAGCGCGTCCGCCCGCCGGCCCGCCTGCCGGAAGTAGACATGCCCCAACGCCCGGCCCAGGATCACCTCGTGCTGCCCCTCGGAAGCCCCGGCCTCCCACGCACGGAACAGCTCCCGCGCCACCACCCCGGGCACCGCCACCGTCAGCAGCGGAGCCGGGGATCATCAGAAGTACTGGCACCGGCCGCGAACCCGAAACGCGCCCGCGTGTGCACAACCAGCCCCCGCTCCTCCGCAGCAGCCCGCCGCCGAGCCCGCACCCGCGGCTGCCACCGCGCCCGCACCCGCGGCTGCCACCGCGCCCGCACCCGCGCCTCGATCACTGCCGTGTGGTGGCCACTCGGCCTGCCCCGCCCCGACACCCTCCGCGCCGTCCACCGCTGAACCGTCCGCAACGACACCCCCAACTCTCGCGCCACTACCTGCTTCGATCCCTTCGCCCACCTGAGCAGCACACGCAACTGCTCCTCAGTGGTGCCCGGCACCGGCTGTGTGAACAGCATCTGCTCCAACGCCGCCCGTACCACCGTGACCTCCGCCTGCCGACCAGCCCTTTGCACCGGGTCTCGCACGCTTCACGATGGCGGGCACCCGGAATCCCGATCCTCCGCCGCGAGGTACCGAGATGCGGTAGTGCTCTGGCGACCGCGTTCGGCATGCGCGTAGAAGGATGGGCCTGCTCAGCGGAGCGGGATCCAGGTGCTGGCGTAGAGCACGATGCTGCCTTTTTTGCTGGGTATGGCGGTGGCATCGGGTGCTTGCCCGCGGGTCTGCCTGCCGCTCGGCGGTGACTGACCTGGGTCCATGCCCGCGGGGCCGCTTGGCTATTCCGCTTCCGCTGAAGCGGAATAGCCTCATGCAGGGGACTTTACGGGGTGGGTGGCCGTGTACTCGACGGATCATCTGAGGCGAGCTGTTGTGTACTTGGGCACGCAGGAGTGGGCGTGGCACCAGATGTAACCGCCCGACGGGAGCGAACCGCACGGAAGATCCAAGTTCCTGCGGCCAACGTCGTGGTGGCGGCTAGACTCCCGATGAATTCCGGCAATGCGGTAGTAAGTACATTCATCGGTCGTTTCCCTCAGCCTTGTACGCAGCTGAGGCCACGGCGCGTTCAGCCTGCAGCCTCCCCAGTCGCTTCAGTTTGCGGCGCACTCGTTCGCCGAGAGCTACTGAATCGGCCTCCGCAACGGCCATGGCCGCCTCCGCCCAGGTGGCAACTTCCGGCCGTGACCAGGCCAACGCGACCTTTCGCTCGTCCTCGGAGAGTGCGTTGAGGACGGCAGCCAGCCGGGCGTCGTCTGGTTCGGCTCCAAGCGCCAGCTCTTGGGGGGACGGACTTCCGATGATCAGGTCGTACAGCGTGATCCCGTCTCCGAGAGGAGTATCCAAAAGCAGTACTCGCGTGCCTCCGGTCCTCCGTCGCCACAGCGGAGTCAGTTGTCGGTGAAGCGCCAAGGCTTCGGTGCGCAATTCGGCGACTGCCGACTCATAGGGGAGACCAGCAGGAGTGTCCAGCGAGAGTGCCCAGTCCCCCAGCAGGGCCGTGGACACAGCCTCCCTCCACTGGCCGCCCTGCCGCAAGACCAGCACTCGGGAGGCGAAGCGGTCGATGGCGTTGCTGTCACCGATCACCGCTGCTTCCCGTGCCCAGACAGCCTCCATTACGTCAGGTGCCGGGCCGTCATACATCGACGAAGGACCCGCGAACTCGGCAGGGAGACTGGCGACGCTCAGCTTGTATAGCCGCCCATTGGCGCAAATCTTGAAGCTGTGGGCAGTTGACGAGGCGACGCCAAGCCGATCCGCCGGGGTTATGGACTGTGCGTGAGGGGTCGGTAGCTGTTCAGAGGCCATGCAAGGCTCCCTCCACTGACGGCATCAGCATCACCCTTCGGTCCTGGGAGGACAGGGCCAACGGCAATAAATCTTGAACCGCACTTGCATTGGCACGTGGAGCTAACCTCACAAACCTGCTCTGACCAGCTGGGCCCAATCGCCAGGCTCCTGCGCCATGACCGGATGACCTGCCCGCCCCGCTCTCACCGCGCCCACTTCACGCCGAGTTCGGCGAGCGCGGCGAGCTGCGCGTGGTCGAGCTTGTCGCGGCGTTGCTTCTGGTTGGCGAGCCATACGCCGACGCGGTGGATGTCCCCGTCGGGCATCTCCTGCACACCGCCGCGTCCCGGCAGGCCGCCCTCCCGCGCGACATACTGCCGGAGGGCCTCCAGGCCCTTCTGGAACGCCTCGCCGCCCTTGCCCGGCCTGGACTTCGAGGCGGCCTTCGTCGGGGCCCTGCGCGCCCGTGGGGCCTTGGTCACGCCGAGTTCGCCGAGCCGCCGCTGCTGCTCCTCACCCAGCCGGTCCCAGTTCTGCCGTTGGGTGGCGAGCCAGCGTCCGATGTCTTCGCCGTGCCGGGTGACTCCGGGGACGATCGCGGTCAGGCGGGCGCCTTCGGCGAGGAGCTGGGTGAGGTAGGCGTAGTGGCGTTGCCAGTCGACGGTCCATCCCAGCGTTCCGGGGTTCCAGTCGGGGTCGAGGG
>NZ_JARAYQ010000493.1:0-2724 GCF_033794505.1 Streptomyces sp. MB09-01
CCTCCACGCTCGCGCCCCGCGCCCCCGGCCCCGCGTGCTTGCTCACGTTCTGCAGCAGCTCGGACACCACGAAGTACGCGATCCCCTCGATCGCCTCCGCCGGCCGCGCCTCCGGCAGGTCCACCGCCACCTTCACCGGCACCACGCACCGCGACGCCACCGACGACAGCGCCGCGTCCAGCCCCCGGTCCGTCAGCACGGCCGGATGTATCCCGCGGGCGAGGTCCCGCAGTTCCTGAAGCGCCAGCTTCACCTCCCCGTGGGCCTCGTCGACCATCGCGGCCGCGCCCTCCGGGTCCTCCAGCAGCTTCTCCTTCGCCAGGCCCAGCCCCATCGCCAGCGCCACCAGCCGCGCCTGCGCCCCGTCGTGCAGGTCCCGCTCGATGCGCCGCAGGTCGGCCGCCGCGGTGTCGACGACCACGCCGCGGTCGGACTCCAGCTCCGCGATCCGCCGCTCCAGGTCGTCGGAGGGCGACAGCAGCCCCCGTACCATCGCCCGGTCCGCGTTCGCCAGCAGCCGCACCAAATACGGCAGCACCGGCCACAGCACGAACAGGCCGGTCAGGGCTACCGTGAAGGTGAGCACGCCCCACGGCAGCCGGATCAGCTGGTACAGCACGGTCCGCCAGCCGACGGGGTCCTTGATGCTCGTCCACAGCCAGGGGAAGAATCCGCCGGACCGCTTCGGACCGGGGATCGGGGTCGGCTCGTCCACCCGTACGCCCAACAGCGCGCGGGCGCGGGCCCGGTCCAGTCGTCCCATTTGCCGAGACAGATAGAGACCGCATGCGAGCAGGGGAATTCCGATCGCGGTCACGGAAAGACCGCCCGTGACGGAAACCATGACAACCGCGTAAACAAATCCGATGATCGCCAACGGCAGGTTGGTCAGCAGATAGGCGATCTCCTTCCACGTCACGGCGCTGAAGGCGGCGCGCACGGGGGGAGGCCGATCGTTGTCGGGGATGGCATGGCTCGTGGTCATGGGCCACAGCCTGTCAAGAGCGGCCCGCCGATGCCATGGGGTGTCCGGGGTGCTGTGAACGGGGGATAACCCCACCCTGTGTGAGGCAGGCCCTAGACTCCCGTCCGTACCAGATCGTCGACAGTGACCGAGGAGCGAGGAACGGACGTGCCCGAACCAACGGTATCGACCGTAACCGTGCTCGCGGCGGACTACTTCCGGAGTTATTCGGTCGTCGGTCTGCTGGCCGCCCTCGGTGTGCTCTTCGTGGCCGTGGCCTTCGGCGCCGGCCGCCTGCTGCGGCCCGTGGTCCCGACCCACGAGAAGCTGCTGACCTACGAATGCGGCGTGGACCCGGTGGGCGAGGGCTGGGCGCACACCCAGGTCCGCTACTACGTCTACGCCTTCCTCTACGTCATCTTCGCCGTCGACTCGATCTTCCTGTTCCCGTGGGCGACGGTGTTCGCCGCCGCCGGTTACGGCGCCACGACGCTGGTGGAGATGTTCATCTTCCTGGGCTTCCTGGCCGTCGGCCTGCTCTATGCGTACAAGAAGGGCGTCCTCGAATGGACGTGACACCTCAGCCGGAGCTGCTCCCTGAGCCCAAGCGCCTGGGAGTCCTCTCCCGACTGGCCCCGGAACCCATGAAGGTGGTCCTGAACTGGGGCCGCCGGTACAGCCTGTGGGTCTTCAACTTCGGTCTGGCCTGCTGTGCGATCGAGTTCATCGCCGCGTCCATGGCCCGGCACGACTTCATCCGCCTCGGCGTGATCCCCTTCGCACCGGGGCCGCGCCAGGCGGACCTCATGATCGTCTCGGGCACCGTCACGGACAAGATGGCCCCGGCCGTGAAGCGGCTCTACGAGCAGATGCCGGAGCCGAAGTACGTCATCTCCTTCGGCGCCTGCTCCAACTGCGGCGGCCCCTACTGGGACTCGTACTCGGTGACGAAGGGCGTCGACCAGATCATCCCGGTCGACGTCTACGTGCCGGGCTGCCCGCCGCGCCCGGAGGCCCTCCTCCAGGGCATCCTCAAGCTCCAGGAGAAGATCGCCCGCGAGTCGCTGGCCGACCGCTACGCGGCCGCGCCGTCCGTCTCCCAGCTCACCAGCGGCCTGGTCACGGCCCCGCCGGCCCCAGGGGGCGGTGCGTGAACCTCTACGACTCCCTCCCCGACGCGGCGCCGACGGTCTTCGGGGCCGAGGCCGTCGCCGAGGTCTCGTACGACGTCCTCACGGTGGACGTGCCCGTCGGCAGCTGGATCGCCGCCCTCGAAATCGCCCGGGACAAGCTGGGCTGCACGTACTTCGACTGGCTGAGCGCGGTCGACGAGCCCGGCACCGGCTTCCGGATCTGCGCGCACGTCGCCTCGCTGGAGAACCACCGCGTACGGCGTCTCCTGCTGCGCACGACCGTCCCGCACGGCGCCCCCTCCCTGCCGTCGGCGGTCGCCGTGTACGCGGGAGCGGAATGGCACGAGCGCGAGACCTACGAGATGTTCGGGATCGTCTTCACCGACCACCCGCACCTCGTCCACCTCCTCCTCCCGGAGAACTTCGAAGGGCACCCGCTGCGCAAGGACTTCGTCCTGGCCGCGCGGGTCGCCAAGGCCTGGCCCGGCGCCAAGGAACCGGGCGAGGCCCACGATCCGGACGCGCCGAAGCGCCGGCAGATGCTCCCGCCGGGCGTCCCGGACCCCAACGACTGGGGCCCGATGAAGGGCCAGCTCCCGCCGGCCCCCGCCCGCCCGGCCCGCACCC
>NZ_JARAYQ010000494.1:0-2710 GCF_033794505.1 Streptomyces sp. MB09-01
TGCCGTTCCCGCACCCCGTCACCCCGTCCTCCGCGCCGCGGCCCCCGTCGCACCGGTGTTCGCGTCCCTTACCCGCGGGGTAGGCGGGCGAAGCCCTTCCGGTTCCCGGGGCCTCAGGCAGGCAGGTCGGCGGGCCAGTCCAGTAGGAGGGTCGGCGATGTCCAGGCTGCCCCGACGGGGCCACCTCCGTACCGGGATCCACCGAAAGCGGTACAGGCGATGCCACAATCCGGTGCTCGGCGCGATGCTGCCAAATGGGCCGTCCGAGGTCATACCTCGGGGCAAAGCCCGCCCGGCAACCGGGGCCCGCCGGAATACTGGCGGCCATGACGAACACCCCTGCCGCACCCGCCCCGTTCTCCCGGATCAAGATCCGGACTGCGGCGCTGGTGTTCTGCGGCGACGACGTCGCCCTCATTCGCCGCGACCGCGCCGACTCCACCCACTACACCCCGCCCGGTGGCAACGTCGAACACGGCGAAGACCTCACCCGCGCCCTCGCCCGCGAGCTCGCAGAAGAACTCGGCCTGGACACGGCGGCGGCCGAGGGCGGGGACCTGATGTGGGTCGTCGACCAGCGCGTGACCCGCCCGGGCCCCACCCCGCCGCCGCGTAAGCTCCACCTGATCTACCGCTTCCACATCAGCCCCGACCTCCGTGCGACCCTCGCCAAGCAGGAACTGGACGAGCTCCCCGACGGCAGCCACGAGGTCGGTGTCATCGAGTGGATCGACTACCGCAAGACCGCCGAGCTGCCCATCTTCCCGCCCATCGGCCCAGCCCTTGCCTCCCTCGCCGATCCGTACACCGCCGTCACTGACACGGCGCTGGATGCGGTCACCGACGCGAACTACACCTGGGTGTAGCGCTCACGCTTGTCAGGGCCGGATACGTGCTGGAGATCGTGTCCTGGGGCGCTGGCAACACCCGGCACCCTTGCCTCAGCTGGTGAGGGGCCGCACCTGCGGGGCGGACTTCGCCACCCACCGGAAGCCTGGCCGTCCCGGCGACGCCGTCAGCCCGCGCGACATTTGCCCCGACACCGGGCTCGTCCAAGAGCTGGGCGAGACAAAATCCGCAGGGCAGCGCACGTCGTACGGCCCGCCGCAGGATTTGCGGCCGCCACGACGCAGGCCTGCTCCAGGCGCGTCGCTGCCAGACGCCCACGGTCAGCGCCACCGAACCCGGGCCGGCTGCCGCCAGTCCGCAGAACCCGTCATCAGCACCATCAGCAGCAGCCCGAGCCGGTCTGTGACAGAACCCTGGCCCGCACGTCCGGCGAGCAGCTCGGCCGGGACCGGCGCCGGAGCACCTCCGCTCGCGCGGAGAGCACCGTTTGTTACCTGTGGCTCAGGAGAGCGTTTGGCCGGTGCTTGCCTGCAAACGTCGTCGAGTGCAGCCATGGGTTGACGGTGCACCCGCCTCCGCTCGCGCTGAGAGGACAACTGTTGCCGCTCCCCACACCCACCCTCTTCTGCCCATGGCCTCGGCCAGCCGTGGACCGTATTCGGGGGGCAGGGCGGCGGCCGCCTGGCTGGCACGCGGATCGACGAAGCCGTGGCGGGTAGAGCAACGAAGCGTTTCCAGGTGGTCGCCGGGCTGAGATCGGCTCCTGCGGTTGCCGTGATCATGGGCTGAGTGCGCTGATGCGACACGGCAGCACGTCCGCTGCGGCGGCTTGGCTGGGGGCTTGTACGCCATTTTGCTATCCATGGGTACCAGCACCTAGCTAGGGTGGTGTGTATGGCAAAGCAGACGAATATCCGACTGGACGAAGCTGTCAAAGCGGCCGCCGAGGACCGGGCCAAGCGCCGCGGTCTGAGCCTGCAGGGATACGTGGCCGATTTGATCGAGGCCGATGTGAACCAGTCACGTGCCGCCTTCATGGCTGGCGCAGCGGCGTTCCTGGCCGGGTACACGGAGGCGTTCGAGGCAGAGGTCGGTGAGGACCGGTACCCCGGTCTTCCGGCAGGGCTGGCGGAGAGCGCGCCGAGGGACGCCGCGTGAATCTCCGCATCGATCTCGCCTGGATCTTGGCAGTGGCGCAGCAGATCCCGGGAGATCCCCAGGTCGTCGACTACGGCGTGCCGGTGGCAGCCGAAGCACGTCATCGGGCGGAGGTCTTGGACCGCGAGGTTTATCCGGAGCCCCATCACAAAGCCGCAGCGCTGCTGTGCGAGCTGGCAAGGAACCCTAGCCTGGAGGTGAGGAACCTGCTGTTCGCGGCCACGGTGACCGCGGCCTATCTGTCGGCATGCGGCCTTCCTGTGAGTCCTGGTCTGGATACGGTTCTTCCCTTGGCCCGCGCGGCCCGGGACGGGCTTCCGGTGCGGGAGGTCGCCGCTCAGATCAAGACCTGGACGAGCTGATCCAGCAGGCCCACAGTTCCGTGCTGGTCCGGAAGGCACATGGCCGGCACCCGGCCGAGGCGTCGTCGTCTCCGGACCACCTTCGCTCGCGGAAAGCCGCAGCGCGCCGGTTGCCCAGCTCAGCTGCGTGACCCGTTGGAGCCATGCCTGCTCGCACTTCTTCAGCGAACTCCGTGATGCAGACGGCCCCTGCACCATGCTGCGAGCGGCATCGCGCACGCCCTGCTCCCTCGCCTCTTCTGAGAGGTCGTTTTCGCCTAAAATTGCCGCTTACCAGCCGATTCTCGGTGTGCCGGGTTGTGGTGAAGGTGAGGTCACCGAGGTGGTTGAGGCCTGCGGGG
>NZ_JARAYQ010000495.1:0-2697 GCF_033794505.1 Streptomyces sp. MB09-01
CTCTTGGTGCTCCCCGTCTCGGGTGGGGCGGGAGCGGGGACCGTCACGGACTGCGCGGTCGGCGCAGCCTGCGCGTAGGCGGTCCCCGCTCCCGCCCCACCCGAGACGGGGAGCACCAAGAGGCCGACCGTGGCCGCCGCCATGGCTGCTGACCTGCGCCGATGCGTAGTCATGCCCGGCCTCCTCACACGGCGGGACAGGCACCCACACCTTCCAACGTAGCCCTGCGCCTCCGGCCCGGCGACCCGAGCGGACCTGACGAAGTAGTCTAAAAATCTATTCTAGAAAGAGTGCTCCACCGGTCACACTCTCCCCATGACCGATGAGCAGTGGCGCGGCGGCTTCGGACCCCCGCCCGACCCGTTCGAACCGCAGTCGCAGCCGCAGCCACAGTCACAAACGCAGCCGCCGGCGCAACCGGTCCCCGCGGCCACCGGCCGGTTCACGGGGCGGACGGCCCGCGTGACGGCACTGGCCGTGGCCGTGCTGCTCGCCGTCGGCGGCGGCACGTACCTCGCGCTCGGCGACGACCGCGACGACCGCGACGAGCCGTCCGAGGCCCGGCCCTCCGCCTCGCCCTCGATCGACCGGGGCGACGGCAAGGGCCCCGGCGTCGGCCCCAGCACCTACGACGCCAACGCCGGCATCAAACCCGGCGAGGCCCGGGTCTGGCTGCGCGACAACGACGCCGACCTCCCCGGCTCGGGCACCTCGCAGTACGGCCCGTGGCGGGTGGGCGACGTGGTGGTCAAGGCGATGACCAACGAGCTCATCGGCTATGCGGCGGCCGACGGCCAGGACAAGTGGAAGCTCTCGCTGCCGACGCCGGTGTGCGGGGTTCCGCCGGCCCCGTCCGCGGACGGCAAGCTGGTCCTCGGGGTGAAGGAGAGCGCCTCGCAGAGCTCGCACTGCAACCACCTGCAGCAGGTGGACCTCACCACGGGCAAGGCCGGATGGAAGGTGCCGGTCCCGCCGGAGAACTCGTACGACACGGCGCTGCAGTTCGAGATGGCGATCAGCGGCGACACCGTGGCCCTGGCCCGGTCGGCGGTCATGAGCGGCTTCTCGGTCACCGACGGCAGGAAGCTCTTCGGCACGTCGAAGACGAACGGCTGCACCGCGGCCGGGTTCGCCGGGGGATCCCGGCTGATCGGCCTGCGCACCTGCTTCGACCCGAAAGACTCGCGCGCGCCCGCGCAGTCGTTGGTCGAGGAGCTGGATCCGGCCACGGGCACCGCCAAGTGGAGCCACACCTTCGACAAGGGCTGGACCGTCGGGCGGGTGCTCTCCGTGGACCCGCTGGTGGTCGCCGCGCACCACAAGGACAGCAAGGCCTGGAACATCACGGCGTTCGCGGCCGACGGCAAGGTCCGCTCGCAGGGCGCCGCCGGGTTCGGGGTCAGCGGCCGGTGCAACGGCTTCGGCAACGCGGGCGGGTACCAGGAGTGCTACGCCGCCGCGGCCGACGCCGACACCCTCTACATCGGCGCGGGCAAACCCGGCACCAGCCTCGGCATCGAGGACACCAACCAGGTCGTCGCCGTCGACCTGAACACGGGCAAGGAGCGGTGGCGCACCGCGGAGCAGCCCAAGGGCCGCACCGTGTGGCCGCTCGCGGTCGAGGACGGCAGGGTCCTCGTGTACGTGGCCCCCGGCAGCGGCGCGGCGGGCTCGGTCGTCTCGCTGGCACCGGCGGACGGCTCCTCGCAGCCCGTCCTGCAGAGCCCGGCCGTGTCCGCCGGAGCCGAGTCCGTCTTCTACACCCACAACATCCGCATCACCTGGGCGGGCGGACGGCTGTTCCTGCTCAACGGCCGGGTCTACGGCCCGGAGCCCAAGAGAAGAGCCGCGCGATCCTCTCGTTCGGCAAGTAGCGTCGCGCAACCCAGGAGGGGCACGTGCAGAACCCGTACCAACAGCCGAGCCGGCCGGACGGCTTGTACCAGCCTCCGCCCTTCCAGCCGCAGCCGAAGCCTCCACGCAAGCCCAACAGCAGGCTCACGACAGCACTGACGGCACTGATGGCCGTGGCGGCCACCGCCGCCGTGACCGCCGTCATCATGGCCAAGGACGAGCCGGACGGCCCCGCGGACCCCTCCAAGCCGCTCGTCGCGGGCTGGAAGACGGTGGTCAATCCCGCGCACGGCACCGCGTTCGACGTCCCGCCGGACTGGGAGGTCCTCTCCCCCGACGTCTTCAGCGGTCACGCGGACGACAAGGACTCGGAAAAGATCCTCATCGGACACACGGCGCCCGCCTTCTACAAGTCCCAGTGGTGCAGCATCGACGGCGACGGCGACGGCCAGATCTCCGACGTCCCGCTCGGCAACGTCGGCACCAAGGGCGCCGAGGGCGCCAAGGACACCACCGAGGTGGCCGAGAAGAACGCCCCGACCTGGGTCTACGCCGCCTACACCCAGCCGGACAAGAGCGTCGTGCAGTGGGACGAACCCGTGGAGTACACGACGAAGTCCGGAGTCAAGGGCACCTACGTCAAAGCCCGCTCCCAGGGCGCCGAACAGCCCAACCGCTGCGCCGGCGACGGCCAGGCGATCGTCTTCGGCTTCAAGAACGCCCAGGGCGCCTTCGTGGCCTGGGACTTCTACGGCCGCACCGCCGTCCCGGGCGCCGTCCCCGACGCCCTGATCATGCGCATCCTGAGCACGGTACGCCTCGCCCCCACCACCTCCCCCACGC
>NZ_JARAYQ010000496.1:0-2682 GCF_033794505.1 Streptomyces sp. MB09-01
GGGCTGGGCGTGAGCGGGTTGCGCGGCCCCGACCGTCCGCGCGTCCGGGGCGGGCTGCGCGAGCGGGGGCGGAACCGCGGTGGTACCGGCGCCGACGGGCCGGCTCCTCCCACTGGTCACCAGGGCGACGGTCTCGCACAACAGGGCCGCCATGACCAGTCCGGCCGGCAGGAACACTCCGAGCACGAGGCGGAGGGCGAGCAGGGCGGCCAGCCGGAGGCGCACCGCGGGCGAGGCCCAGGCCTGCGCGGACGGGCCGGCGGCCAGGAGATTGCGCTGCGTCAGGATCCACAGCAACAGCCAGATCAGCAGGACCGGGATGGCGGCGCCGAGGAACCAGAACTGCGCCGTGGCGAGGGGGAGGCCGAACTGGATGGCCAGCGTGCGCGCGTTCCCCGTGGCGATCGACTGCAACAGCAGGTCGAAGCCGGGGATGACGTCGGAGGCCATCCAGACCAGCAGGCCGATGCCGCCGACGAACGCCAGCGCCAGCTCCCCGAGAGCCGCCGCCGAGACCCCCGGCCGGGCCCCGGCCGCTCCCCCGGCCGCCGACACCCGTTGACGCACCCCCTGCTGGGCCCGCGCCAGCACCGGCAGCGACACCAGCCGCACCGCCAACGTCGGCCCGACCACGGCCAGGACGCCCATGCCGAGCGACATCTCCACGTACTCCGCCATGCTTCCCCCGCGCTCTCCTGTGCAGCCTCTCGGACGAGCAGGGGGAGTACAGGTTCCTCAGCCCCTGCTTACCCCTGCCTTAAGCGGAACGTATGAATCGATAGGCGGTCCAGCTTGGATCCGCGCAGGTCAAACGGCGGCTATGGCACCCGCTTTGGCGCACGGGAGCCAAACCGGGAGCCACGGCGCTCTACTCAGGGCCCGGCGGCCCCGTCCTTGTCGCTGAAGATCTCATCCATCGCCTCCGCGCCGGCCTCGATGACAGGACGCAGCTGCTTCCGGTAGACCCGCTCGGTGGTGCTGCTTCCGCTGTGTCCGACCAAGCGAGCGATGTCCTCGATCCGTAGGCCGTGGTCAGACAGCAGCGAAACGAAGCTGGTTCGGAGCTCGCGCGTGGTCCAGCTGTGCGGGTCGGGTAGCCCGGCCTCCTTGAGGAGCCCGCGGAAATTCCGTCGAACGTCCTGCGCCGTACGAAGCTTCCCGCTGGGGTGCGGAAAGACAAGGTCTTCCGGGAGCAACGACCGGTTGGAGCCCTCCAACGCCGCCTGCTGCTGGTCGCGGTATTCCTTCATCACCGCAACCACGTGCCTGGGCATGGCCAGGGAGCGGCGGCTCTTGTGGGTCTTCATCTCCCCATGGCGGCGCACGGAACGCCAGACCTGTACGTGTGGCTTCTCCTCTCCGTCGGCGTCCAGCCGCACGTGCTGCCAGGTCAACGGTCGTGTTTCTTCTGGCCGTGTGCCTACCAGGAGTGCAAGCACCACGTAGGCATGGATCCATGTACCGGCCTCCGCACGGAGGATGCTCTCGGCCTGGCTGAGCGAGAGCGACTTGCTGGGGCGCCCCGGCCGCCCTTCCGGGGCCACCACGTAGTCGGCAACGTTGCGTACAACTCTCCCCCGGCGCTGTGCGTGGGCGATCGAACGGCGGAGGACCGAGAGGAGCAGTTTCAGTGACGCTGTGGCGATGAGCTCCGCGCGCCCGTCGAGCCAGGTGTCTACGTCGTCCGCCTCCAACGACTTCAGCTTGGTCCTTCCGATCTCGGGCGTGATGTGGGTTCGCGCGAGGCTTCGGTAGGTGTAGACGCTCCCGTCGGCCCTACCGCGCAGGCCTTGGGCGAGCCAGTCATCCACAGCCTGCTCAACGGTGTAGTTCGCGAGAGTCCTGGAGCCCTGCTCCAGCTCCCTCTTGAGGTCTCGCAGCTTCCGCCGCACCTCGGTCTTCGTCTTGCCGGACACCTTGGGACGGTGGCGCTTCCCCGCCGGGGTGTAGCCCAGCGAGACGGCCCCGATGTAGCGCCCCTTGGACTTGTCCCAGTAGATCGAGTCCTCGCCGTTGGCTGCCTTCCGGCCCGGCGCGCTCTCGTTGTCCATCTGGCACCTTTCAAGCATGAGGAAGGGGCCGCACCGGCATCGGTGCGGCCCCGTGATGGGTTCGTTGCTGCTACGCGGCGGCCTGAGCCTCGCGCTTGAGGAGTTCGACGTACTCGTCGACGTATTCGGTCGGTACGAGCCGTCGCCTGCCGACGCGGACCGTCCGCAGGCGTCCGAGTCGGATCTCCTCGAACGCTGTGGAGCGGCCGACGTTGAGGAGTTCTGCGGCTTCTTCCACGCTGTGCAGCCGCCTCTCGGGTACGACCATCAGCGCCACGTGATGACGTTCCTTCCGGTCCGTGAGTGGTCAATCATGCGATTCCGGCCCTGCCGGAGGGCCGGAATTGCTGACAGAACTGACAGAACCTCGCCGCATAGCCCCTGACCTGCAGTTTTGGCCGGTTTGACTCGCGTGACAAAACCTCAAAAAACTCTGACAGAACCTCGAAAACCTAGGTTCTGTCAGGCTGGCCGGCTCGACCGCGGCGAGGTTTTTTGAGTTCTGTCAGAGTTTTCGGAGGTTCTGTCAGAGCCTCGAAAGTGCTCGTTTTCGCAGGTCACAGGGCTGGTCGGGAGGTTCTGTCAGTTTTGTCAGTGGGTTGGGGGGTTTTCAGGCGGCGCGGGTGATGCG
>NZ_JARAYQ010000497.1:0-2644 GCF_033794505.1 Streptomyces sp. MB09-01
GACCCGCGCCTACGTCGAACAGGACCTCCACGAAATCTACGAGGGCGAGGTCCGCTACGCCCGCGACGCCTTCGAAGGCCTGCGCCTCATGGACGCCCTGATGGGGGTCAAGCGCGGTGTTCCCGGCGTCGTGCTGCCGCCCCTGAAGCAGCGCCGTGTAGCCCGCCGCGATACGCCGCTCCTGGCGGCGCAGCCGCAGCCCGGCGGCCGCTCGGAGGTGGCCGTCGACAATCCGGTGCCCGCCCCGCCGTTCTGGGGCACCCGCGTCGTCAAGGGCATCCCGCTCAAGGACTACGCCTCCTGGCTGGACGAGACGGCGCTGTTCAAGGGCCAGTGGGGTTTGAAGGAGACCGAAACCATCGAGACGGACGGGCGGCCCCGGCTGCGCGGCTGGCTGGAGCGCCTGCACACCGGCGGGCTGCTGGAGGCGGCTGTCGTGCACGGCTACTTCCGGTGCGTCTCCAAGGGCGAGGACCTGATCGTCCTGGACGAGAACGGATCCGAGCGGACCCGTTTCACCTTCCCCCGCCAGGGCCGCGGCCGCCGGCTGTGCCTGGCGGACTTCTTCCGCCCGGAGGACGGCGGGGACACCGACGTCGTGGGCTTCCAGGTCGTCACCGTCGGTAGCCGTATCGGCCAGGAGACGGCCCGGCTGTTCGCCGCCGACTCCTACCGCGAGTACCTGGAGCTGCACGGCCTCTCGGTGCAGCTCGCCGAGGCCCTGGCCGAGTACTGGCACGCCCGCGTCCGCGCCGAACTGGGCATCGCCGGATCCGATCCGGGCTCCATGGACGGCATGTTCCGCACCGAGTACCAGGGCTGCCGCTACTCGCTGGGCTACCCCGCCTGCCCCGACCTGGAGGACCGCGTGAAGATCGCCGGCCTCCTGGAGCCGGAGCGGATCGGGGTGCGCCTGTCGGAGGAGTTCCAGCTCCACCCGGAGCAGTCCACCGACGCGATCGTGATCCACCACCCCGAAGCGACGTACTTCAACGCGCGCTGAGCCCGAACGCGTTGGAAAGGAGCTGGACATGCCGGCTGCTCTGGCCGCCACCACCGACCGCCCCCGCACCGCCGCCCCCGCTGTGCCCGGTGTCCGCGAGCTGCTGTCCCAGGGGCGGCGGACCTTCTCGTTCGAGTTCTTCCCGCCGAAGACCGACGCCGCAGAGCGCACCCTGTGGGCGGCGATCCGCCGGATCGAGCCGTTCGCGCCGTCGTTCGTCTCCGTCACCTACGGGGCCGGCGGCTCCTCCCGCGACCGGACGGTGGAGGTCACCAAGCGCATCGCGGCGCAGACCACCCTGCGCCCGGTCGCGCACCTGACGGCGGTGGGGCACTCGGTCGCCGAGCTGCGCCACATCATCGGCCAGTACGCCGACGCGGGCATCCGTGACGTCCTCGCCCTGCGCGGTGACCCGCCCGGCGACCCGAAGGGGCAGTGGACGCCGCATCCGGAAGGACTGTCGCACGCCCATGAACTGGTCACTCTGATACGGCAGTTGGGTGACTTCACGGTCGGTGTCGCGGCGTTCCCCGAGCGTCATCCGCGCTCGCCCGGGTGGAGCGAGGACATCCGGCACTTCGCCGCGAAGTGCCGGGCGGGCGCCGACTACGCCATCACCCAGATGTTCTTCCACGCCGAGGACTACCTGCGTCTGCGCGACCGGCTCGGCGCCGTCGGCTGTCTGACACCGGTCATTCCCGAGATCATGCCGGCCACCGATTTCCGGCAGATCCGGCGCTTCGCCGAGCTCAGCGACGCCCGTTTCCCGCCCGCACTGGCCCAGCGGCTGGAGGCGGCGAAGGACGATCCGGCGGCCGGCCACCGCATCGGGGTCGAGTACGCGACCGCGATGGCCGAGCGGCTGCTCGCCGAGGGTGCGCCGGGCCTGCACTACATCACCCTCAACAAGTCCACCGCGACGCTGGAGATCCATCAGAACCTGAACGTCAGCCGGCACCCCGCCACCACCATCACGGAGTAGAACCCATGGACTTCAAGGTCGCAGACCTGTCCCTTGCCGCCTTCGGCCGCAAGGAGATCACCCTGGCCGAGCACGAGATGCCCGGTCTGATGTCGATCCGCAAGGAGTACGCCCCTTCGCAGCCGCTGGCCGGGGCCCGCATCACCGGCTCCCTGCACATGACCGTGCAGACGGCCGTCCTGATCGAGACACTGGTGGCGCTCGGTGCCCGGGTGCGGTGGGTGTCCTGCAACATCTACTCCACCCAGGACCACGCGGCCGCCGCCGTCGCGGTGGGCCCGAACGGCACCCCCCAGGACCCGCAGGGCATCCCCGTCTTCGCCTGGAAGGGCGAGACGCTCCAGGAGTACTGGTGGTGCACCGAGCAGGCCCTGACCTGGCCCGGCCATGCAGGCCCCAACATGATCCTCGACGACGGCGGCGACGCCACCCTCCTGGTCCACAAGGGCGTCGAATACCAGAAGGCCGGCGCCGTCCCGGACCCGGCCACCGCGGAGACCGAGGAAATGGCCCTGGTCCTGGGCCTGCTGCAGAACACCTCCCTCGACTGGACGGCGCTGGCGTCCGAGATCCGCGGCGTGACGGAGGAGACCACCACCGGTGTCCACCGCCTCTACGAGATGATGTCCGAGGGCACGCTGCTGTTCCCGGCGATCAAC
>NZ_JARAYQ010000498.1:0-2628 GCF_033794505.1 Streptomyces sp. MB09-01
GCACCGGGCTGGTCCGCTTCGTGCGGCGGCCCGCTGCTGCTGCGGGCACTGCGGCCGCCGCACGAAGCGGACCAGCCCGGTGCGGGTGACACCCCGCAGACCTCGCGCCGGGTACGGGCCGACGCCCCGGCGCCCGCCATCGCCACGTCGTCCCGCCCGGGCAGCCCGGGCACGCGCGGCCCGGCCGCCGATCCCGTGGCGTCGGGACCCGGCGCGCCCGTCCCGAACGCCGCGCCGCAGCTGCGCGGCGGCGCGTCCACGCACACCGCAGCCGTGCTCGGCACGCCCGCCCCCGCCGTGCAGCGGGCCGGGGCGACGGGCAGCCGAGCCGCGGTGACCCCTGCCGCGCCCGACCGTGCGCCAGCGCCTCCGCGGTTCCCGCTGGTCCGCCGTATCGCGATGGTCCCCGACGCATCGGCGAGCCGGGGAGCGTCGGCCGGGGGCGCCGCCCCGTCCCCCTCCGGTCCGCCCGTCCAGCGGTCCGCGGCACACCCGTACGGTTCTACGGGGTCCACGTCCGCCCCGGCGGCCACAGGAGCCCGTCCCGGCCGCAATGGCGGGGCGACCCCCGCCGACGACACCGCGGGCACCGCCGCGGTCCGACCGCGCGCCGTCGGCCGCACGCTGACCGTCGCGCGCGTCCCCGCCACGCCCAGGCGCCGCGTGGCCGCCATCCGCCCCGCCCCCGCGCGGACGGCCCCGGTCACGACCACGGCCGTCCAGCGTGCGGAAAGCCGTGGACCGCTGGGCACCCGAGACGCGGACACGCCCGTGCGGGGTGCGGAAAGCCGCACACCGCTCACCGCACCCCTCACCGAACTGCCTTCGACGGTCACGCCGTCGGACCGCTCCACAGCAGCCCACGGCCCGGCCCTTCCCGTGGTCCAGCGCCGGGCGGAGCCCGCAGCCGCGGGCGGCGCCACACCCCACAACGGCGGGCCGAATACCACCCCGCAGGACCGCGCAGAGAAGCCCGCCACCCCGGCGAAACCGACGGTGCAGCGCCGGGCAGACTCCTCCGCCGAGGGTGCGGCCACTCCCGGCAACGGTGCGGCGAAGCCCAGCACGCAGCGCCCGGCGGAGCCCGCGGCCGGCCCGGGCACGCCCGTGCAGCGCCCGGGAAGCCGCCCGCCCCTCGGCATGCCCTTCACCGAACTGCACTCCACGGCCACGCCGTCGGACCACCCGGCAACGGCGCCCGCGCCCGCCCCGGTGATGCCCGTGGTCCAGCGGCAGGCGGAGCCCGACAGCGGTCCGCCGAAGCCCGCACCGGAGCGCCGCGCGGAGCCGATGGCGCAGCGCCATGCGGAGCCCCCGGCCAGGGGTGCGGCCCCTCCTGACAGCGGTGGGCCGAAGCCCACCGCGCAGCGCCGGACGGAGCCCGCGGCCGGCCCGGGCACGCCCGTGCAGCGTGCCGGAAGCCGCCTGCCGCTCGGCGCACCCCTCACCGAACCCCCCACCACGGTTACGCCGTCGGGCCGCCCTGCAGCTGCTCCCGCCCCCGCGATGCCCGTGGTCCAGCGCCAGGCGGAACCCGCCGCCGAGGGCGGCGCCACACCCCGCAACGGCGGCCCGAATTCCTCTCCTCAGCAGCGCGCGGAGAGGCCCACGGCCCCGGCGACGGCCATGCCGCAGCGCCAGGCGGAGCCCGCCACCGGCCCGGACGCGGCGGTGCAGCGCACGGCCGGGCCTGCCGCCGGCCCGGGCACGCCCGTGCAACGCGCCGGAAGCCGGCCGCCGCTCGGCGCACCCCTCACCGAACTCCCCGCCACCGCCGTACCGTCCGGCCGACCCGCAGGAGCACCGGCACCCGCCCCCGCGATGCCCGTGGTCGAGCGCCAGGCGGAGCCCGGGGCGGTGCAGCGCACGGCCGGGCCTGCCGCCGGCCCGGGCACGCCCGTGCAACGCGCCGGAAGCCGGCCGCCGCTCGGCGCACCCCTCACCGAACTCCCCGCCACCGCCGTACCGTCCGGCCGACCCGCAGGAGCACCGGCACCCGCCCCCGCGATGCCCGTGGTCGAGCGCCAGGCGGAGCCGTCGGCCGGCGCTGCGCCGCAGCTCCGCCCGGGCAGCCCTGCCGAGGCGACCCACGGGTCCGGCCCGGGGCGGTCCGCGTCGCGCGTACGCACCGGCCTGGGGGCACCGCTGCCCTCGCTGCCGCCGAGCGCGGCGCCGCCGGCTTCGCCCTCGTACCGGTCCCGAGCTCCTCGGCCCGCCTCCCCCGCCGACGTACAGCGCGCACCCGCGCCCGGGGCGCCGGCGACAGGCCACACGCGCCTGCTGGGGGCCGGCGACGTACAGCGCCGTCGGGGCGGCGGCCCCGGCGCGCCCTCCGGTTCCGCCCGCCCGGTCCCGCTGGTCGTCGCCCGCTCCGTCACCGACAGGACCGCAGGCGATGCCACGGCGGCGCCCTCCGCGTCCCGCACCCTCCAGCTCCTGGCGGCACGGCCCCTGCCCCTCGGCACCCGCGACATGGGGAGCGCGGCAGCCCCCGCCCCCCGCCCGGCGGGCCGACCCGTGGTCGCGGCTCGCTGGCCCGCCCCGTCCGCTCCGCAGGTCCAGCGCGCCGCGGGGGACGGCCTGCGGGGCGGCCACGTCGTGCGCCCGGCGCCCGGCCCGCGCTACGCG
>NZ_JARAYQ010000499.1:0-2615 GCF_033794505.1 Streptomyces sp. MB09-01
GGGCGGCGATGCCGGTGAGGGCGGCCAGCGCCGCGGTCACGGCGGCCAGCGTCAGGGGTGCGCGCTGCTTCACTGCTGGGGGCTCCCGTCAGGACGCGGGTCGTGCGGTGCGTGGGGGTCGTGCGGTGCGTGGGGGTCGTACGGCTCGTACTGCTCGTACGGGTACTGCTGCGGGTACGGGGCCTCGTAGGCCTGCTGCCCCTGCTGTCCCTGCTGCTGTCCCTGCGGGTCGTACGGTCCCTGCTGGTCGTACGCCGCCGGGTACTGCTCGTACGGGAGCGGCTGCTGGGGCTGCGGCTCGTACGCGTAGCCGCCCTGGTCGCCGTAGGGCTGGTACGCGTACGCCTCCTCCCCGTACATCGGCTGCGCCGGGATCTGCGCGTACGGATCGGCGACCGCGGCGGTCTCCACCGGTACGGGGGCGGGCTCGGCCTCGGCGCGCAGCCGGCGGGCGCGACGGCCTTCGCCGGCCTCGCCCGGGCCGGGCTGGGACGGGATCGCGGCCTCTTCCTCGGGCAGGTCGTCGTCGAGCTGGGCGCGGCGGCCCGGCAGGGCCATCACCAGGAGGACCAGGGCGAGGAGGCCCTGTGCCCAGTACCAGGCGGTCTGCAGGAGGGAGTCCTCGTGGACGAGGTCGAGGCGGCCGCCGACGGCGGGCAGTTCGAAGCCCTGCGCCCAGCCGTCGAGGGTCTTCGCCTTGAGGGGCTTGCCGTCGAGGGTGGCCCGCCAGCCGGCGTCGGCCCGGTCGGCGATGCGCAGCACGCGGCCCGCCTCGCCCTCGGGGATCTTGCCGTGGGCCTCGACGGGTCCGGCGGCGACCGGGATCGGCGCCTCGCCCTGCTTGCCGGAGACGATGACGGCGCGGGGCAGCCATGGCTCGACGCCCCACAGGGCGGTGCCGTCCTGCTGGTGGCGGCGGCTCAGGCCCGGGGTGGCGTCGAGGACGCGGCGGATCTCTTCGGGGCCGCCGGGGCGGAACATGACGAAGCGGACGGCGTAGGCGCTGAGCTGGCTGGACTGGTCGGCGCCGGAGCCTGCGACCAGGTTGGAGACGACCTTGTCGAGGCGGGGGTCGCCGCCGGTCCGGGCGGTGACATCGGCGTCGCCGAGGCGGCCGCCGGAGCCGCGGACGAGGCTGTAGGAGACGGTGGCGGGCGGGTCCAGGTCGAGGACCAGGGTGCGGGTCTGGTTGTCGTCGCCGCCCGCGTCGGCGACGAAGGCCGGGACCTGTACCGGGTCGCGGCGCTCCAGCGGGCCGTCGGCGCCGGCGATCATCCAGGTGGCCGCGGCGGCCAGCGGGCCCGCGGCGGCGGCGAGGGCGATGAGCGCGGCCAGCGGCTGGCGCCAGCCGAAGCTGCGGGCGGCGACCCGCTCCTTGGCGCCGTCCGCGCCGAGCGCGGCGGCCGCGAGGAGGGCGAGCCCGTACACGAGGGTGGCGGGGCCGGCCCAGGCGGTCCGGTTGACGACGACGGCGAGGAGCAGCGCGGCAAGGGCGGCGGCCCAGGCGGTGCGGACGGCGAACTGGCGGTCGGTGCGCAGCAGGGCGGCCAGGGCGGCGAGCACGATGCCGGCGAGCAGCAGGCCGGCGCCGGTTCCGGGACCGCCGGGGCTGATGCCGAGCAGGTCGAGGCCGCGGGCGGAGCCGGCTCCGTAGGGCAGTCCGGCTTCCTGGAGGAGGCGGCCGGGGTGCGTGAGCAGGCCGATCGACCAGGGGGCGAGCACGAGCAGCGGGACGGCGAGGGTGGCGAGCAGCCGGGGGCCGTACGTCTTCCAGTGCGCGCGGCGCAGGACGAGCGCGGCGGTGCCGAGGACGGCGGCGAGCGGCCAGACCACGGGGGTGAAGGCGGTGGTCAGGGTCAGCAGGAGCGTGTACGTCCACACCGCGCGCCAGCTGCCCCGCTTGTCGGCGGTTCCTTCGCCCCCGCCGAGGGCGAAGGCGGCGACGGCGGAGCGGGCGATGAGCGGCAGTACGACGGCGAGGACGGCGGTGCCGAGGCGGCCGCCGGCGAGGGCTCCGGTGACGGCGGGGAGGAAGGCGTAGGCGATGGCGGCCCAGGCGCGCAGCAGCCGGGACTCGACGAGCGGCCGGGAGGCGAAGTAGGCGGTGAGGCCGGCGAGCGGGACGGAGCCGACGAGCAGCAGGGTCAGGGCGGCCTGGGTGGAGCCGAACAGCAGGGTGGCGAGGGCGCCGAGGACGGCCAGGTAGGGGGGCGCGGAGGCGGTGGAGCCGGTGCCGACGGGCTGCCAGCCGTCGGTGTAGGAGCGCCAGAGGTCGAAGCTGCTGTCGGGGGCGGGCAGCAGGGCGCCGCCCATGAGGGAGCCGCCGCCGATCAGGCCGCGGCAGGCGGCGAGGGAGACGAGCAGGAGGAGGCCGAAGAGGACCGGCGCGGGGTTGCGGGCGATCCGCCTGAGGCGGGCGAAACGTTCCTCGGCCACGGCGTAGTCGCCGTCCTCGCCGGGGGCGGTCAGGATGCTGCCTCCGCCGTGCCGGCCGGCGGGGGCCACGTCGGTGTCGCGGTCGCCGCCGAAGTAGCCGGCGAGCTGTTCCGCGTTGGCCCGCAGCGAGGCTCCCGGCGGGGGGAAGAGCGGGCGCAGGTCGGCGGCGACCGCGACAC
>NZ_JARAYQ010000049.1:0-38829 GCF_033794505.1 Streptomyces sp. MB09-01
GTGTTGGTGAAGGTCACCGTGACCCGCCCGCGACCCCGGCGAAGCTGACGCTGTCCGCGCCGAGCAGGTCGGCCGCTGCCGACCGCTGGTGCGAGCGGGTCACGGTGACCTTCACCAACACCGGCACGACGGCGGCCCGCGCCGGCACCGTCAGCTTCGCCACGCACATCATCGGCGCCCTCGGCATCGACTGGGCCACGGTCACCACGACCCAGCCGCTGCCGGCGCCCCTCGCGGGCGGAGCCTCGAAGACGCAGACCTACACCGTGTGCGTGGAGGCCTGGCGGGTGCCGCTGGGCATGCACGTGGACACCCGGAGCGTCACCGCCACCTGGAGCTGAGGCCGGCGCGTCCGGCCCCCGCCGCGTCCGTCAGTGCAGGACGACCCAGGCGGCCGCGCCGATCATGAGGACGAGCGCGATGACCAGCGCCACCTTGGCGGTCGAGCCCGAGGACCCGGACCGTTCCTGCTCCGCGGCGCGGCGCTGCTGGCGGGAGCCCGGTCCCGGCTGGCGGGCCGGGGCGGCTTCCTCGACGAAGGCCCGGAACATCTGCGTGCTGCCCGCGGGGTCGTAGTTGCCCTCGGGGACCTGTGAGTTGTGGTTCTCAGCCATGGAGCAGGACCCTAGCCGGTTTTCCGATTCTTTTACCGCCCCACCCCCAGATTCATTTGCTTGTAGCAACCATTCGCTTCTATGGTTGCCTAAAGCAACAAGATGGGGGGACCCGGTGACGATGACCGCTCCGCCGACCCGGACCGTCCCGGGCACTCAGGGCACGGGCACTCAGGGCACGGGCACTCCGACCGCTCCGGGCACGGGCACTCCGGCCGCTCCGCCCAATCCGCACGAGGAGCTGGCCCGCCAGCTCACCGGAATCGGCGCGGTCAAGCGCGAGCTCGCCCGCAGCCTGCCCCCGGACTGCCCGCCCGGCGTGGCCGCCGTCCTCACCGTGCTCGAACGGCACGGGGAGATGCGGCTGAGCCGGCTGGCCGAGTACATGGCCGTGGACATCTCGGTGACCAGCCGGCACGTCACGCACGTCGCCGACCGCGGCTGGATCGAGCGCGAGACCGACCCCGGCGACGGACGCTGCCGGATCCTGCGGCTCACCCCGGCCGGCCGGGTGCTGCTCGCCCAGCTCGGCGCCCGCTACACGGCCGCGCTGGAAAGAGCCCTCCACGGCTGGTCCGCACAGGACATCGACGTGCTCAACACCCTGCTGGCCCGACTCCGATCGAGCTTCTAGACGAAGGAAAGACATGGCCCCGTCGGAGACGACAACCGACAGCACACCCACCTCCGCGGCCGCGGGAGCATCCACTTCCGCGGCCGTGACCATGACCCACCCACAGATCATGAAGGCGCTGTCCGGGCTGATGCTCGGCATGTTCGTGGCGATCCTGTCGTCCACGATCGTCTCCAACGCCCTGCCCCAGATCATCAGCGACCTCGGCGGCACCCAGTCCTCGTACACCTGGGTGGTCACCGCCGCCCTGCTGTCGATGACCGCGGCCACCCCGCTGTGGGGCAAGCTGTCCGACCTCTTCAGCAAGAAGCTGCTGGTCCAGATCTCCCTCGTGATCTACGTCCTCGGCTCCGTGGTCGCGGGCCTGTCCCAGAACACCGGCACGCTGATCGCCTGCCGCGTGGTCCAGGGCATAGGCGTCGGCGGACTGTCGGCCCTCGCCCAGATCGTCATGGCCGCGATGATCTCCCCGCGCGAGCGCGGCCGGTACAGCGGCTACCTCGGCGCGGTCTTCGCCGTCGCCACCGTCGGCGGCCCGCTGCTGGGCGGTGTCATCACCGACACCGAGTGGCTGGGCTGGCGCTGGTGCTTCTACGTCGGCGTGCCGTTCGCGATCATCGCCCTGATCGTGCTCCAGCGGACCCTGCACCTCCCGGTCGTCCGCCGCGACGTCAAGGTCGACTGGCTGGGCGCCTTCCTGATCAGCGGCGCCGTCTCGCTGCTGCTGATCTGGGTCACGCAGGCCGGCGACTCCTACGAGTGGATCTCCTGGCAGACCTGGGCCATGACCGGCGGCGCGGTCCTGCTCGGCCTGCTCTTCGTCCTCGTCGAGTCCCGCGCGAGCGACCCGATCATCCCGCTGCGGCTCTTCCGCAACAAGACGATCAGCCTGGCCTCGGCGGCCTCGCTGTTCGTGGGCATCGCGATGTTCTCGGGGACCGTGTTTTTCAGCCAGTTCTTCCAGTTGGCCCGCGGCGAGTCCCCCACGATGTCCGGAATCCTCACGATTCCGATGATCGCCGGGCTCTTCGTCTCCTCCACCCTTTCCGGTCAGGTGATCACCAAGACCGGTAAGTGGAAGGCCTGGCTCGTCTCGGGCGGCGTGCTGCTGACCGCCGGTCTGGGTCTGCTGGGCACCCTGCGGTACGACACCCCGTACTGGCACATCGCGCTCTACATGCTGCTGACCGGCCTCGGTCTCGGCATGATGATGCAGAACCTGGTCCTCGCCACCCAGAACCAGGTGGCCCCCGAGGACCTCGGCGCGGCCAGCTCGGTCGTCACCTTCTTCCGCTCCCTCGGCGGCGCCATGGGCGTCTCCGCGCTCGGCGCGGTCATGGCCAACCGGGTCACCCACTACGTCCAGGACGGGCTGGCCGCACTCGGGCCGAAGGCCGCGGCCCTGGGCAGCGGCACCGCCGGCGGCGGGATCCCCGACCTCGACAAGCTGCCCGCGCCGGTCCGCGAGGTCATCGAGTCCGCGTACGGGCACGGCGTCGGCGACGTCTTCCTCTACGCCGCCCCGTTCGCGCTCCTCGGCCTGGTGCTGGTGGTGTTCATCAAGGAGGTCGCGCTGAAGTCGAAGCCGTCGGCACACGCCCCGGCGGCGGCCTCGCCCGAGCCGGCAGCCCCCGCCGAGGCCGTGGTCAAGGCCTGAGCGGTCTCCGGTCCCTGACGGCCTCGGGCCTCGGGCTCGGGCCTCGGGCTCGGGTCCCGGGCTCGGGTCCCGGGCGAGGGGCTCGGGCCGGGTGCTCGGGCCGGGTGCTCGGGCCGGAGGCTGGGGGCTGGGGCTTTGGCCTCCGGCCCTGCGTTCTGGACTCAGGCCCCCGTCCTGGCCTTGGCATCGATGCCCGCGATCAGGACGTCGAGCGCGAGGCAGAAGTCGCCTTCGGGCGCCCGCCGGAACGCGCCCCCGCAGCCCTGCAGGAACTGCGACACCGCCAGGTGGGCGCCGGTCCGGGCGGCGTCCGCCAGGCCCGTGGCGTCCAGGAGCCGCTGGAGGGCGGCGTCGAAGGCCCGCGCGTGCGGGCCGATGTTCGGGTAGGCGGCGGTGAGCGGAGCCACCCACGGATGGTCCGCCAGCACCCGCCGGTAGCCACGGGCCAGCGCCTGCAGCCGGCCCGGCCAGCCCGCCTCGCCGGTCCCCGGCAGCCCGGCCGGCAGCCCGAGCTCGCCCAGCGCGCTGTCCAGGGCGAGTTCGAGCAGATCGTGCTTGGTGTCCACGTACCAGTACAGGGACATCGCGGTGACCCCGAGACCGGCGGCGAGCCGCCGCATCGAGAACCGGGCCAGCCCCTCGGCGTCGAGCAGCCGTACGGTCGCGGCGGTGATCCGCTCCCGGTCGAGCCCGGAGGGTGCCTCGGTGCGGCGTCTGGCGGGGCCGGCCGGCCTGGCGGTCAGCCACACACTGGTCCGGGCCTCGCCCGGATCGGCCGCGGTCACCATGCAGGCACCCTCCTCACGACAGGTGGATCAGCCCGGAATGCCCGGTCCGCCCTCTTGATGCTAGGGGGTGTCCTGTCGATCGGGCCGGATGAGACCCGATCGGACCGGATCCGACCGGATCATGCCGTCGGAGCGGTCAGATCGTAGAAGGTGGCCCCGCCGACCGTGGAGGCCTTGAAGCCGGCTTTGACCCAGCTCTCGATCTCACTGCTGGTCCCGCCGCCCGCACCGCCGCCCCGCGCGCCGCCCTCGGTGGTGCCGGGGCCGCCGGTGGTGCCCGTGGTGCCTCCCTGGCCGATGAACCAGTGGATCTTCCCTTCCCGCACGTACCTCTTGAACTGCTCCAGGGTCGGCGAGGGGTCGCTGCCGTTGAAGCCTCCGATCGCCATCACGGGGGCGCCCGAGGCCAGCTGGTAACTCGCCGCGTTCTGCGAGCCGATGGCGGCCGCCGCCCAGGTGTACGCATCGGCGTCGGTGGTGAGCGCCGCCTTGGCCTCGGCGCCGACCTGGGCCCCGTTCAGCAGACCGCCCGCACCGCCCGGCCCGCCGCCCGCGCGCATGCCGCCGCGTCCGCCCGCAACGCCCTGGCCCGGCGGCGTACCTCCTTGCGGCAGCGCGCCACCCGGCTGACCGCCACCTGGCTGACCGCCGCCCTGCTGGGAGCCGTCCTGCTGAACGCCGTTCGGCCGGCCGCCGCCCGGCTGCCCATCCTGGGTGCCCTGGCCGCCCTGGCCGCCCGGTCCGCCCCGCGGCATCTCGCCGGCCCCGGCCCGGAAGCCGCCCATCATGCCGCCGGGGCCGCCCCGGCCGCCCGCCACCGCCGGACCGGCGGTCACGATGGATCCGGTGTGCCCGGTGCTCACGGTGGTCAGGCAGTACGCCAACGGCCCGGCCAGGGCCGCGGCCACTCCCAGCGCCGCCACGGCCGGCAGCATCCTGCGGCCCGCCCGCGCGGCGAACGGCAGCGCGGCCGCGGCGAGCAGCCCGCCCACCAGCACCGCCCAGCGCAGCCACGGCAGATAGCCGGTGGCGCGGCCCAGCAGCACGTACGACCAGACGGCCGTCAGGGCCAGCGTTCCGGAGAGGGCGATCGCGGCGGCCGCGGTGCCCCGCTCCTCCCACAGGACGGCGACGCCCATGCCGATCAGCGCGGCCACGAACGGAGCCAGGGCCACGGTGTAGTACTCGTGAAAGATGCCCTGCATGTAGCTGAAGACGATCGCGGTGATCAGCAGCGAGCCGCCCCAGGCCAGGAAGGCCGCCCGGGCCATGCCGTCCAGCGAGTCGGTGGCCCGGCGGGCCCGCCAGGTCACCACCAGCCCGGCCACCAGCAGCACCAGGGCCGCGGGCAGCAGCCAGGAGATCTGCCCGCCGATGTTCCCCGAGAACAGCCGGTCGAAGCCGGTCTGCCCCCAGCCGCCTCCCCCGGCCCCGCCGCCCGGGCCGCCCTCGGGCAGGCCGTAGGCCGCGGCTGTGCCGGTCCGGGCACCGCCGCCGACGCTGCCGCTCTCGTTGCCGTTGATCCGGCCCAGGCCGTTGTAGCCGAGGGTCAGTTCCAGGAAGGAGTCGTTCTGCGAACCGCCGATGTACGGGCGGGAGGACGCGGGCCACAGCTCCACGATCGCCACCCACCAGCCGCCGGCCGCCACCATCGCGAGCCCGGCCAGCAGCAGCTGGCCCAGACGCCTGCGCAGCCGGGTCGGCGCGCAGACCGCGTACAGCAGCGCGAGCGGCGGCAGGATGACGAAGGCCTGCAGGGTCTTGGTGAGGAAGGCGAAGCCGACGGCGACACCGGCCCAGACCAGCCAATTGGTGCGGGCCCCGTCGAGGGCGCGCAGCACGCAGTACACGGTGACGGTCAGCAGCAGCGTCAGCAGCGCGTCGGGGTTGTTGAAGCGGAACATCAGCGCGGCGACCGGCGTGAGCGCGAAGGCCGCACCGCTCAGCAGCGCCGCCCCGGGCCCGAACTGGCGGCGGACGGCGGCGTAGAGCACGGCCGTCGTGCCCACGCCCATCAGGGCCTGCGGGACGAGGATCTGCCAGGAGCCGAGCCCGAACAGCCGGACCGACAGCATCATCGGCCACAGGGCTGCCGGGGGCTTGTCGACGGTGATGGAGTTCCCGGCGTCGGAAGAGCCGAAGAAGAAGGCCTTCCAGCTCTCGCTGCCCGCCTGCACGGCGGCGGAGTAGAAGGAGTTGGCGTAACCGGAGGAGCCCAGGTCCCACAGCAGCAGGGCGGCGGTGGCGAACAGCAGCCCGGCGAGGGCGGGCCGTTCCCAGCGGGGCCGGTCGGCGGCACGCCGGCCGGTACGGGCCCGGGCTTCGGAGGCCGGGAAGAGCGGGGTTGCCGCGGTGGTCATCGGATGTCGTCCTTCGCAGGAGTGTCGCGCCGGTCGGGGAAGACCCAGGCGCGGAAGAGCAGGAACCGCAGCACGGTGGCGGCGAGGTTGGCGGTGATCAGGACGGCCAGTTCGGTGCCGTGCGCGGGATCGGCGGTGGCCGCTCCGAGCGCTGCGAGCGAACCGCTCGTCAGGGCCAGCCCGATCCCGAAGACCACCAGCCCCTGGGCCTGATGGCGCACGGCCCGGTCCCGGCCGCGGACCCCGAAGGTGAGCCGGCGGTTGGCCGCGGTGTTCGCGACGGCGGAGAGCAGCAGGGCCGCGCCGTTGGCCGTCTGCGGGCCGGCCCCGCCGCGGAAGGCGGAGTACAGCAGCAGGTAGAGCAGGGTGGACAGGGCTCCGACGGCGCAAAAGCCGAGGAGCTGGCGGGCCAGACCGCCGTCCACGCCGGGCAGCGCCGTGCGGTCGCGCGGATCGTCGCCGAAGGGGCGGGCGAGCCGGTCCAGCGGGAGCGCTCCGACGGCCAGTGCCCGGCCCACGCGCCAGACCCCCTTCAGGTCCTCGGTGGCGGTCCTGACGATGTGGACGGTGGAGTCGGGGTCGTCGACCCAGTCCACCGGCACCTCGTGGATCCGCAGCCCGGCCCGCTCGGCGAGGACGAGCAGTTCGGTGTCGAAGAACCAGCCCGTGTCCTCCACCAGCGGCAGCAGCCGCTCGGCGACCTCGCGCCGGATGGCTTTGAAACCGCATTGGGCGTCGCTGAACCGGGCGGCGAGCGAGGACCGCAGCAGGAGGTTGTAGGCCCGGGAGACGAACTCCCGCTTGGCTCCCCGCACCACCCGTGAGGAACGCGCCAGCCGGGTGCCGATCGCCAGGTCGGAGTGACCGGAGATCAGCGGTGCGACCAGCGGCAGCAGGGCGTTGAGGTCGGTGGAGAGGTCCACGTCCATGTAGGCGAGGACGGGGGCTTCGGAGTCGGACCAGACGGTGCGCAGCGCCCTGCCCCGGCCCTTCTCCTCCAGCCGGGTGCTGCGTACGCCGTCCAGTGCGGCGGCGAGCCCGGCCGCGACCTCAGGGGTGCGGTCGGTGCTCGCGTTGTCGGCGACCGTGATCCGGAAGGGATAGGGGAAGGTCCGGGTCAGGTGCTCGTGCAGCCGGCGTACGCACGGCCCGAGGTCCTTCTCCTCGTTGAAGACCGGGATCACCACGTCGAGGACGGGCTCACCCGGCACGGGCGCGAGGGGCACCCGTGCCGGAAGGGCCCCGGGAGAGGTGTCGGTTGGCATGCTCCGACCCTCGTGGAGCGGCCTGTCACCGCTGTGTGGTGAGCCTGTGCCCTGTCTGTGATTCCGGCTCCGTGGCCGTCGGCCGGGCGAGCGGCAGCACGACCTCGAATCGGGTCCGCCCGGGCTCGCTTCGTACGCCGACCCGCCCGCCGTGCGCGGTGACCACGGCCTGGACGATGGCGAGCCCGAGCCCGGTGGAGCCGGCCGTGCGGGAGCGGGAGGCGTCACCGCGGGCGAAGCGCTCGAAGGCGTGGGGGAGCAGCTCGGGCGGAATACCGGGCCCGTCGTCCTCGACCATCAGCCGGACGGCCGATGTTTCACGTGAAACACAGGCGGTGACGGTGGTGCCGGGCGGGGTGTGCGTACGGGCGTTGGCGAGCAGGTTCACCAGGACCTGCTGGATCCGGGCCGGGTCGGCGCGAACGGGCGCGGGCTCTGCGGGCAGGCTCAGGCGCCAGTGGTGCCCGGGCCCTGCGGCCCTGGCGTCGCTGACGGCGTCGACGACGAGCGGGGCCAGGTCGGTGTCGGCGTCGGCACTGGAGAGCGGGCGGCCCGCGTCGAGCCGGGCGAGCAGCAGCAGGTCCTCGACGAGGCCGGTCATCCGGGTGGCCTCGGACTCGATCCGGCCGAGGGCGTGCCGGGTGTCGGGCCCGGGCTCCTCCCGTCCCCGGCGGGTCAGTTCGGCATAGCCGCGGATGGAGGCCAGTGGGGTGCGCAGTTCGTGGCTGGCGTCGGCGACGAACTGCCGCACGCGCATCTCGCTCTGCTGGCGGGCCGTGAGGGCGGAGGAGACGTGGCCCAGCATCCGGTTGAGGGCCGCGCCGACCTGGCCCACTTCGGTGCGGGGGTCGGCCTCGGCATCGGGGACCCGCTCGTGGAGGGCGGGCTCGCCCTTGTGCAGGGGGAGTTCGGAGACCCGGGTGGCGGTGGCGGCCACCCGGCGCAGCGGGCGCAGGGCGACCCCGACCAGCGCCTGTCCGGCGAGGGAGGCCGCGATCAGCCCGGCGAGGGTGACGCAGACCTCCACCCCGACCAGGGTGCGCACGATGGAGTCGACCTCGCTCAGGGGGAAGGCGAGGGCCAGGCTCCCGTCGGGCGCGGCCAGCACCCGGTAGGCACCGAGGCCGGGCAGGTCCGCGTCCACGGGCCGGGACTCGGCCCGCGCGCCCTGCCTGCCCTGTCCGTCCTGTGCGCCCTGCGCGCCTTGTGTGCCTTGTGCGCCTTGTGCGCCCTGTCCGCTCGACGCGGCCTGTGCTGACCGTGCGGCCTGTGCCGCCTTCCGGGCGGCCGCGGCGAGGAGCCGGCTCTGGGGCTCGGTGAGGGGCGGTGCATCCTCGGGAGCTCCCTCGACGCGGACGTTGCGGGCGGTCCCGAGCACCGTGCCGTCCGGATCCAGGCGTACCCCGGTGGCGTCCAGCGGACTGCCGGGGGCCGTGACGAAGCCGGTGCTGCTCTGCCGGGCCGGCTTCCCGGAGGGCATCCGGACGGCCATCCCGACGGAGGTGGTCAGCTGCTCGTCGAGCTGACCGACGAGGTACGAGCGCAGGGCGAGGGTGGTGACGGTTCCGATGGCCGCGCCCACCACGGCGATCAGCGCCACCGCCGAGACGACGAGCCGGGTCCGCAGCGACCAGGGCCGACAGCCACGCCGTCGCGGCCCCACGCGGGCGGGGAAGGGGGAACGGAAGCGGAAGCGCACTACTCGGCCGGCTTGATCAGGTATCCGGCGCCGCGCCGGGTGTGGATCATCGGAGCCATGCCGGGGCCGCTCTCCAGTTTCCTGCGCAGGTAGGAGATGTAGAGCTCGACCACATTGGCCTGGCCGCCGAAGTCGTACGACCACACCCGGTCCAGGATCTGCGCCTTGCTCAGCACGCGCCGCGGGTTGCGCATGAGGTAGCGCAGCAGCTCGAACTCGGTGGCGGTCAGGTGGATCTCCCGGTCGCCCCGCACCACTTCGTGGCTGTCCTCGTCGAGCCGCAGATCACCGATGGCCAGCACCGAACCGCCACGTGCCGCCTGCGCCGCGCCCGAGCGCCGGACCAGACCGCGCAGCCTGGCCACGACCTCCTCCAGGCTGAAGGGCTTGGTGACGTAGTCGTCGCCGCCCGCGGTGAGGCCGGCGATCCGGTCCTCCACGGAGTCCCGGGCGGTCAGGAACAGCACGGGGACCTGGGGGATCTCCCGGCGCAGCCGCCCGAGGACGGCGAGACCGTCCATGTCGGGAAGCATGACGTCGAGGATCACCACGTCCGGCCGGAACTCCCGCGCCGCACGCACCGCACCCGCACCGTCTCCGGCGCTGCGGACCTCGCAGCCCTCGTACCGCAGGGCCATGGACAGCAGCTCGGAGAGCGCGGCCTCGTCGTCGACGACGAGCACCCGGCAGGGCCCGCCGTCGGACCGCACGAGGGCCGTGTGGTTGCTGGTGGACGTGGACGCGTGGGAGGTGGTCGTCGCAGTCATACCGGACACGCTCTCCGGGACCTCTGAGAGCGTTCTTGTGCCTGCCTGTGAATTTCCTGAGAAACGGGAAACGGCTCTCAGCCGTCGAGCCGGAAGAGCCGGGCGCCGTTGTCGTGGCAGACCGCACGGAGCCAGTCGTCGCCGAGGCCGAGCCGTTCGAGGGCGACGAGCTGGTGCTCGTAGGGGTAGGGGATGTTCGGGAAGTCGGTGCCCAGCAGGATCCGGTCGCCGAGGTCCGCGAGCCGTCCGAGCTCACCGGGCGGGAAGCCGCTGAGCCGCTCGGAGAAGTCGGTGAAGACCATGGTGGTGTCCAGGCGCACCGCGGCGTACCGGTCCGCGAGGTCGAGGAAGTCGGCGTACTCGGGCATGCCCATGTGGGCGATGACCAGCGGCAGCCGCGGGTGGCGGGCCAGCAGCCGGCCGACCGGCTCGGGTCCGGTGTACTTGGCCGGTACGGGACCCGACCCGCAGTGGATCACGATCGGGATGCCGGCCTCGGCGAGCAGCCCCCACACCGGATCCAGCCGGTCGTCATTGGGGTCGTAGCCGCCGACCTGGAGGTGTGCCTTGAAGATCCGGGCCCCGGAGTCGACGGCCCGGTGGACGTACGTCGCGACGCCCTCCTCCGGGAAGAAGGTCGCGGTGTGCAGGCAGTCGGGGGTGCGGGCGGCGAAGTCGGCGGACCACGAGTTGAGCCAGGCGGCCATCTCCGGCTTGTGCGGGTAGAGCATGGCGGTGAAGGCCCGGACCCCGAACTCCCGCAGCAGCGCGACCCGCCGCCCCTCCTCGTGCCGGTAGGTGATCGGCCACTCGACGCCGGTCAGCGGGCCGACCGCGTCGAAGTACTCCCAGACCTTGTCCAGGACCCGCTCGGGCATGAAGTGCGTGTGGACGTCGACCAGTCCCGGCAGCCCGAGCCGCTCCCGGAAGGCGCGGACCGCCTCAGCCGTTGCGGACAAAGCCGTGGCTCCGCTCGACGGTCGCGACGTGCAGGGTGTAGCTCTCGTACCAGTCGTTGCGGCCCTGCTTCATGGCCGCCTGGTGCTCCAGGTCCTCCCGCCACGCGGTCAGGGACTCGTGGTCGCGGAAGTAGGCGACGGTGATGCCGAGACCGTCGGGGGTGCGGGCGGACTCGTATCCGAGGTATCCGGGATTCCCCCGGACGATCTCCTTCATCCGCGCGAGGGTGTCGGGATATCCGCTGTCGTCGGCAGTCCGCACATTGCTGAAAACGGCCATGACATAAGGCGGTTCGAAGGCCGGTACCGGCTGAATGCTCATGCCCTCCACCCTCGGTGGACCGCCCCGGCGTGTCCACCGGAAACGAGTCGGGAAGGCCAAAGGGATCCAAGTTTTGACCTTGGCCGACCGGAGCGGAACGGGACGGAACCGGGCCGTCCGGAGACCGGCCGGAGGCTGACCGGAGACTGATCGGGGGCCGACCGACCGAGGGCACTCCTCAGAACAGCCCGTCCTGCTCGGCCGGCGCGGGCGCGGCCGACGGTACCTCCGCCACCGGCACCGACGTCACCGCCTCGTCCCCCGGGGCGGTGAGCTCCCAGCCGGCCAGCAGCCGCGTGTCCACGACGAGCCCGTCCGCGAAGTGCAGATCGGGACCGGCCGCGCCCACCAGCCTCCCCACGACGGCCCCGCCGGGGACCATCCCGGTGAGCACGCGCGCAGGTGCCGGCAACCCCTCCAGCCCGAACGCCCCGGCATGATCGGTGACTTCGCACCCCACCCGCTCCAGCGACTCCGGCCACCCCGGCAGCGCGGCGGCCCGGGCGTGCAGCTCGGCGACCTCCCCGGCCCGGTCCGGCTCCGGCGGCAGCTGGGCCCGTACCGCACGCTTGCGGGCGTACGCGATCCGGTCGGGCACCCCGAGCGCTGCCCGCAGCAGCTCCTCGGTGCGCCGGGTGGCCATCAGCGGACCGCGGCCCAGCCAGGCCCAGGCCACCGCGCCCTGCTCCAGCAGCCGGGCGGAGCCGCGCTCCTCGGCGGTGATCCCGACCTTGACCATGCCGGGCCCGAACCAGGCCAGATAGACCCGATAGGTGCGCGGATCGGCGGCGTTGGTGTCGGCTGCCACGGAGAACGACCGGTCGAGGCGGGCGCATTCGGGGCACTGCGCGTTCCCGGCGCGGCCGGGCACGAGGGCGGCGGTCGGACAGGGAGTCCGCTTCCCGGCCCGCCACACGCCGAGGCAGTGCCGCTCGCCCCTCGCGGCGAAGGCCAGCCGCTGCCCGTACGCCAGAACGCTCGTCCGCTCGCCGCGCCCCTCCCCGTACCATCCGATGGCAGGTCGGCCGTCCCTCCACAGGATCCCGGTGCACCACCAGGTCACAGCGGGAGCGGCCGCTCGAAGAAGGTGTCCAGCACGACCGTGGCATGCGTACCGCTGACGCCCTCGATGGCGTAGAGGCGGCGCAGGACGTCCTGCAGCTGCTCGGTCGAGGGCGTGCGCACCTTGACCAGCACGGAGGCGCTGCCCGCGATGACGTGCGCCTCCTGGATCTCGGGGATCGCGGCGAAGTCGGCGCCGGACTCACCCATCCAGGCGTTGGAATCGACCATCACGTAGGCGAGGACCCCACTGCCGACGGCGGCCGGGTCCACGTCGATGGTGGTCCGCCGGATCACCCCGCGCTCGCGCAGTTTGCGTACGCGCTCGTGGGTGGCCCCGGCCGAGAGCCCGACGGCCGTGCCGAGAGCGGCGTACGACTGGCCGGCGTCCTGCTGCAGGCGCAGGACGAGCGCACGGTCGATGTCGTCCACGCAATCTTCCTCTCTTGGGCCCGTCGACCCTTGCGAAGACGGTACCTGATCCTGCAATCTCACCATCAAACCGAACACAATTCGGCGAAACTCTCTCAGGGGGAATCATGTCTGCCATAGCCGACCTCACCTTGTACGAGATCCTGGACGAGCGCTTCCGGACCGGCCGCTGCGCCAACGGCGACGCCCGGCTGGAGCGCCTCTACGACGACTGCCGCTGGGCGGAGGGCCCGCTGTACCTCCCTGCCTGGCGGCAGCTGGTGTGGAGCGACATCCCCAACGACCGGATGCTCCGCTGGGACGAGGCGACCGGCGCGGTCTCGGTCTTCCGCTCCCGGGCCGGCCACTCCAACGGCAACACCCTGGACCGCGAAGGCCGCCTGATCACCTGTGAGCAGGGCAACCGGCGCGTCACCCGCACCGAGCCGGACGGCAGCCTCACCGTCATCGCCGACCGCTACGACGGCAAGCGGCTCAACAGCCCGAACGACGCGGTGGTCCGCTCGGACGGCTCCATCTGGTTCTCCGACCCGGACTTCGGCATCACCAGCGACTACGAGGGCCACCGCGCCCCCAGCGAGATCGGCGCCTGCAACCTCTACCGTGCCGACCCCTCGACCGGCGAGGTCCGCATGGCCGCCGACGGCTTCCTCGGCCCCAACGGCCTCGTCTTCTCCCCCGACGAGAGCGAGCTGTACGCCGCGGACACCCGCGCGGGCCACATCCGCGCTTTCAAGGTCACCGACGACGGCACCCTCACCGACGACCGGGTCTTCACCGCCTGCCCCAGGGTCGACAACATCCGCTTCGACGACGAGGGCCGCCTGTGGGCGGCAGCGATGGAGAACGGCGTCCAGTGCTACGCCCCGGACGGCACCCTGATCGGCCGCGTCCGCGTCCCCGAGCCGGTCTCCAACATCACCTTCGGCGGCGCCAAGAACAACCGCCTCTTCATCACCGCCACCACGTCCCTCTACTCCCTGGTGATGTCGGTGACCGGCCTCCCTCGCGTTCTCTGAGGACTGGAGCCTCCGGGGGCTGCCGCCCCTGAGGGGCAGCCACGCGTGTCCGGCTAGCGGGCGACGAACTGCGTCAGGATCGCCTGCACCTCGTAGATGTCGACACCCTTGGTGAAGGTCTTCTCGATCGGCGCCGGGCTCCCGGATATCCAGATCTTGAGCTCGGCGTCGAGATCGAAGTGGCCGGCGGTCTCCACGGAGAAGTGCGTGATGCTCCGGTACGGGACGGAGTGGTACTCCACCTTCTTCCCCGTGAGCCCCTGCTTGTCGACCAGCACCAGCCGCCGGTCGGTGAACAGGATCGTGTCCCGGATCAACAGGAAGGCGGCGTGCACCTGCTCCCCCTGCCCCAGCAGTCGCGCGTAGTCCCGCTGCGCCGACACGGGGTCGACGGTGTGCGCATTCCCGAACAGTCCCATGAGTGCCCCCGTTTTCCGACTTCGGACGATCTTCAAGAACCGTACCGAGGCAGGCTCGTAGCCGGCGTCACCCGCCAGAGCCATCCCACCCCTGACAACCTCCGGGGGACCCCCTCCCCATCAAGGAGGAGAAAGCCCCGCCGGGACATACGACGAAGGCCCCCAGGATTTCTCCTGGGGGCCTTCGTCTTGCTGTGCACTCGGCAGGATTCGAACCTGCAACCTTCTGATCCGTAGTCAGATGCTCTATCCGTTAAGCTACGAGTGCTTGGGCTTCCCGGGGTTTTGCGCCCCGTTGGCCTTGCGAGAACAACAATACATGGACCTCGCCGGGACGCGAAATCCATTACCCAAACCCCTGCTGACCTGCGAAAACGCCCCGGATGAAGATCGTCCGGATGGGTTCGCACAGAGGTCGGAGCGGACCGGATTGCCCCGGAAGCATCGAAGCCCCGGTCCGTCAGGACCGGGGCTTCGATGAGGTGCGGAGGCGGAGGGATTTGAACCCTCGATGGGGGGTAAGCCCCAAACCGCATTAGCAGTGCGGCGCCATAGACCGGACTAGGCGACGCCTCCAGCACACCCTCGCGTACGAGGGTGCGATGCAGATGATGACACAGGCGCAGGGCCCCTCACCAATCCGCTCCCACGGTACTAGCAGGGACGGGCGAAGGGCAAAGCCTTAAAGCAGCCGCGGCACGCAACGTCGGCGGGCCCCCGTCGTTGGTCAGGCGTACGACGTACGGACGACCTGGAGTGCCCCATGCTGCGTCTCGCCGCCTTCGCCGTCACCTCCGCCCTGGCCGCCGCGGCCGCGGGGCCCCTCCCCCCGCTGCCCGAACCCCTGGGCGGGCTGCTGGCGCCGCCCGACCGCCTCACCATCGCCATGGCCGACACCGGGAACCGTCAGTTGGACCGGGAGTACCGGCTCGAATGCGACCCCGTCGGCGGCGACCACCCCCAGGCCGCCGGCGCCTGCGCCCGGCTGGACCAGCTCGCCAAGGAGGGCAGGGACCCCTTCGCTCCCGTCTCCAAGCGGCAGATCTGCACCATGCAGCACGGCGGCCCCGCAACCGCCCGGATCACCGGAACCTGGGACGGCCACAAGGTGGACGCGACGTTCCGGCGGACGGACGGATGCGAAATCAGCCGCTGGGACGAGTTGGAACCTCTGCTTCCGAGTGGGCGTTCCTGACCTGGGAGGATGCGCAGGATGGGCGGTATCCACCACACTTCGGCCACCTCGCCGCGGGGCTGTGGCCTTAGACTCCTCCCGTGACTTGCCGGTAGTTGTGGTCAGGGAGGAAGCTCGTCGTGAGCAGCAGGCCATCCCGAGGCGCTGCTCGCCTCGCAGCAATACTCGACGCTCTTCCGGACGCGCTGTTGCTCGTCAACGCCAACGGCACGGTCGTCAACGCCAATTCGATCGCCCTCGAGGTCATGGAGAGCCCCGGCACGGGGCTCGTGGGCCGCGGCGTACTCGACCTCCTGCCCGAATTCGACTCCAAGCTGATCCCCGGCTCCATGCGCCGGCCCGGCGAGGACGAGGGCGGCCGCACCAAGCCCAAGCGGATGATCGCGCGCCGCACCGACGGCTCCGAGTTCCCCGTCGAGATCACCAGCGCCCACCTCGACGGCCGCGACGCCTACCGCGAGCCGCAACCCTCGTACACCGGTGACGAGCTGCTCATGCTCGTGGTCCGGGACCTCTCGCAGACCGTGGACACCGAGGCCGAGCTGGCCCGCTCCCAGCGGCAGACCGAGATGATCCTGCGCGCCGCCGCCGAGGGCGTCGTGGGCACCGACACCGACGGACGGGTGGTGCTGGTCAATCCGGCCGCCGCCCAGATCCTCGGATACCGCGCCACCGACCTCGGCAACCGCGAACTGCACGGCCTGGTCCAGCACTCCCGCGCCGACGGCTCGCCGTTCCCCTTCGAGGAGTCCCCGCTCGCCGACACCCTGCGCAGCGGGCGCAAGCACCGCGTACGCGGACAGGTGCTGTGGAACAAGGCCGGACAGCCCGTCTCCGTCGACCTGACGACCTCGCCCGTCCGGGACGGGGAGCAGCTCGTCGGCGCCGTCATGACCTTCACCGACCGGCGGCCCTACGACGCCCTGGCCGCGCGGCACGCTCAGCTGCTGGCCGTCCTCGGCGACTCGCTGCGCGGACCGCTGGACGAGCTGCGCGGTGAGCTGGCGACCCTGGCCGCCGACGATGCCGGACAGCTGTGGCCCGAGGCCAACCAGCTGCTGCACCACCTGGCCGCCGGGTACTCGCGGATGACCACGCTGGTGGACAACGTGCTCGGCTTCCAGCGCCTGGACTCCGGCAGTGACCGGCTCGCGAAGAAGAAGGTCCTGATCAACACCGTCGTCACGGCGGGTGTCGACGGCGCGGTCGAGCTGATCGGTCCGGGCCGCGCGCAGTTCGCCGTCCACGCACCGACGATCGAGGCCGAGGTGGACGCGGCCCGGATCGCGACCGCGCTCGCCCACCTCGTCGCGGACGTCGCCGGGGTGGACGCCACCGGCAAGACGGCCCAGGGCAGCGGGTACGGCGACTCGACGATCGTGGTGGCGGCCGCCCAGCGCGGCGATGTCGTACGGATCGAGGTGCGCGGGCCCTACGAGGGCGGGAACCCGGTCCACGAGCCGATCGTGCGGGGGATCGTGGCCGCGCACGGAGGCGTGCTGCAGACGGTGGAGGTTCCGGGCGCGCCCGGCGGGGCGTACGTGCTGGAGCTCCCGCTCGGTGCGGGTGCCGGGACGGTCACCCTGCCGGAGCCGGCGGAGGAGCCCCCGGCCGGTCCGACCACGGACGGCGCCGGGACGGGCGGCGGCGCCGCCCCCGGCAAGGTCTCCGGCGGCCGGCGGGGCCGGCGCGGAGTGGACGCCTTCCTGGACGACGAGGCCACGGGCCCGGCCGCCCCGCCCTCCGGCCAGGGCGGGAGCGCGCTGGCGCTGCCGTCCGGACGGCGGCGGGCGGGAGAGGCGGGCCTTCCCGAAACGGGCCCGGAGCTCGCCCAGTCCCCCGTGAACCCGGCCGGACTCGGTACGGGGCGCAGGCGCGGCCGTGCCGGTGACGGCAGCGGCGAGGCCGACGGCACCGGTGGTCCGGGCGGCACCGGAGGCCCCGGCGGACCCGGGCGGCCTGTGCCCCCGCAGGGCACCGCCGTACCCGCGCTCCCGCCCGTGCCCGCGGTGCCCCCGGTTCCGCTGACCGAGCATCCCGCCGGTCGACGACGGGCGCTGGGTCCGGCCGGTCCTGCGCAGCCCGGCGGCCCGGTTCCGGCGACCGGGCTCGGGCCGACGCCCGCTCCCGCCCGGCCCATCGCTCCCGAGGGCGGCTTCGCACTGCCCGCCGGGCCGACCCCGGCTCCCTCCGCTGCGCAGGCCCCCGCAATGGCCGGCCCGGCCTCCGCTCCCGCCGAAGGGGACGCCGACGTTTCCGCCGGCCGGCGCGCGCGCCGCGTGCTGGGCGCTCCCGTCGCCGAGCCCGAAGTCCCCGCCGCGCAGACCGCCGAGCCCGCCGAGAACCCGACCGGGCGGCGCCGGGCGCTTCCCGGCACCCCGGCCTGGCCGGTGCCGGCGGCCCGTACCGCTTCCGAGGACGACGAGGCCCCCGGCCCGGCCACCGTGCCCGGAGCGCGCCGGCCGCAGGACACCCCGGCGGGGGGTCAGGTCGCTCAGCCGATCAGCGTGCGCGCGCTCGGCACCCTCGGCCAGGGCATCTCCATGGACCCCACCGGCGCGGGCTCCGGCCCGGGTGCCGCCTCCGGATCCGGTCGCCGTCGCCGGCTCGCCGAGCCCGCCGCGCAGGGACGGGCCTTCGCCATAGGCGCCCCCGAGGCGGGCTCCGACGAGGGCCCGGAGCCGCTCGACGGCCCGGGCGGCGCCGTCGAGGTGGTCAACCGGCCCGTGCCCCGGCCCGTGGACGACGAGCTTCCGCCGGAGCCCCTGGACAACCCGCGCCGGCTCCTGGTGTGGCCCGCGCCCGATGTGCAGACCCAGCAGGCCCTCAGCGACCGCGGCTACCGGCCGGTGATCGTGCACTCCCGCGAGGAGGTGGACGCGCAGATCGCCGCGTTCCCCGCCGCGCTGTTCGTCGACCCGCTGACCGGTCCGATCACCCGGACCGCCCTGCAGTCGCTGCGCCAGGCCGCGGTGGCCGCCGAAGTGCCCGTGCTGGTCACGGCCGGGCTGGGGCACGCCACGCGCGAAGCGGCGTACGGCGCCGATCCGGCCGTCCTGCTCAAGGCCCTGGCGCCGCGCGACAGCGAACAGCACCCCTCCCGGGTCCTGCTGATCGAGGAGCACGACGAGATCGCGACCGCGCTGACGGCGGCCCTGGAACGGCGCGGCCTGCAGGTCGCCCGGGCGGGCGCCGACACCGACGCCGTGGAGCTGGCGACGCGGATGCGCCCCAACCTGGTGGTGATGGACCTGATGCAGGTACGCCGCCGCCGGGCGGGGATCGTGGACTGGCTGCGTGCCAACGGGCAGCTGAACCGCACCCCGCTGGTCGTCTACACGACGACGGGCATCGATCCGGCGGACCTGCCGCGGCTGGCCTCCGGCGAGAGCGTGCTCTTCCTCGCCGAGCGGGCCACCACGGCGGACGTACAGGGCCGCATCGTGGACCTGCTGGCCAAGATCGGCACCAACTAGTAATCCTGGCCCGATGGCCATCACCCACACGACCGAGCACACCGTCCCCGCCGACAACGGGGAGGTGAACCTGCTCATCGCGCGCCAGGTGGAGCCGGGGCACGAGGAGACCTTCGAGGCCTGGGCCCACGGGATCCTGGAGACGGCGGCCGGCTTCCCGGACCACCTCGGGTACGGGCTCTTCCGCCCGGCGACGGAGGGCGGGCCGTGGTTCCTGGTCCACCGGTTCCGCAACCAGGCGGCGTTCCAGCGCTGGCAGGACTCCCCGGAGCGGGCCCAGTGGTTCTCCAACTGCCTCGGCCACCACCACACGGAGATAGCCCGCCGGGAACTGCACGGCATGGAGACCTGGTTCGCCAAGCCGGGTACGACCCGGCCCGCGCCGCCGCGGTGGAAGATGGCGATCAGCTCGGGGCTGGCCATCTTCCCGATCTCGCTCGTCGGCAACGCGGTGCTCGGGCCGTACCTGGTGGATCTGCACTTCGTGCTGCGGACGGCCGCCTTCGCCGTCGTCTTCAGCACCTTGATGACCTACGTGGCCATGCCCGCCGTCAGCAGGCTGCTGCGGCCATGGCTCACCCGGGGCTAGCCGGGCCTCGCGTCAGTCGAGCGTGGTGACGTCCAGCGCGCCTTCCGCGTACCGCTGGCGGATCACCTTCTTGTCGAACTTGCCGACACTGGTCTTCGGCACGGCGTCGATGGTCGTCCAGCGCTCCGGCAGCTGCCACTTGGCGATGGACTGTGCGAGGAACTCCCGCAGGCCCGTGTAGTTCACGGTCGCGCCCTCCCTGAGGACGACGGTGGCCAGCGGACGCTCGCCCCACTTCTCGTCCGGGACAGCGACGACGGCGGCCTCGGCGACCTCGGGGTGCGCCATCAGCGCGTTCTCCAGCTCCACGCTGGAGATCCACTCACCGCCGGACTTGATGACGTCCTTGGCGCGGTCGGTGAGGGTGAGGAACCCGTCGGGGCTTATGACGCCGACGTCCCCGGTCTTGAGCCAGCCGTCGGCGCTGAACTTGTCCTCGGGCCGGAAGGGTTCGCCGGACGCGCCGCCGTAGTAGGAGCTCGCGATCCAGTTGCCGCGCACCTCCAGCTCGCCCGCCGACTCGCCGTCCCAGGGCAGGAAGTCCCCGCCGCCGGGGCCGACCAGCCGGGCCTCGACGCCTGCCGGGAAGCGGCCCTGGGTGATCCGGTAGGGCCACTCCTCCTCGGCGGTCAGTCCGGCCGGCGGGTGGGCCATCGTGCCCAGCGGGGAGGTCTCGGTCATGCCCCAGGCGTGGCAGAGGCGCACGCCGAGCTTGTCGTAGGCCTCCATCAGGGAGGGCGGACAGGCCGAACCCCCGATGGTGACGTTCTTCATCGAGGTCAGGTCGCGCGGGTTGGCGGTGACCTCGGCCAGCAGACCCTGCCAGATGGTGGGGACGGCCGCGGCGTGCGTGGGCTTCTCCCGCTCGATCATCTCGGCGAGGGGGGCCGGCTGCAGGAAGCGGTCCGGCATCAGCATGTTGACGCCGGTCATGAAGGTCGCGTGCGGCAGCCCCCACGCGTTCACGTGGAACTGCGGGACCACGACCAGGGAGGTGTCCCGGCCGGTCAGCCCCATCGACTCGGTCATGTTGACCTGCATGGAGTGCAGGTACAGCGAACGGTGGGAGAAGACGACGCCCTTGGGGTCCCCGGTGGTGCCGGAGGTGTAGCACATGGCGGCCGCCTGGCGCTCGTCCAGCTCGGGCCAGTCGAAGCTGTCGGGGCGGCCCTCCAGGAGCTCCTCGTAGTCGTGCACCCGCACGTTCAGGCCGTCGAGCGCCGAGCGGTCGCCGATGCCGGAGACGACCACGTGCTCGATGGTCGGCAGGTGCGGCAGCAGGGGCGCGAGCAGCGGCAGCAGGGTGCCGTTGACGAGCACGACCCGGTCGGCGGCGTGGTTGACGATGAAGACCAGCTGCTCGGGAGGGAGCCGCAGGTTGAGCGTGTGCAGGACCGCACCCATGCAGGGGATCGCGAAGTACGCCTCGACGTGCTCGGCGTTGTTCCACATGAGGGTGGCGACCCGGTCGTCCTGCTGCACCCCGAGCTCGTCGCGCAGGGCGCTTGCGAGGCGGGTGGCGCGGGTGCCGATCTCGGCGAAGCTGCGACGGTGCGGCTCAGCTTCCCCGGTCCAGGTGGTCACCTGGGACTTCCCGTGGATGGTCATCCCGTGGCGAAGTATGCGGGTGACGAGGAGCGGTACGTCCTGCATGGTGCTGAGCAAAGCGTCCTCCCGATGAGCGCTGCGGCGCTGCGGCGGCTACGGATGCTGCCGATTCTGCGCACATACCGCTCGGCATGTCACTACCCGGAGGTAGAAACGAGCTCGTGTTTCACGTGAAACATTCTCTGGTTCCACGTGGAACATCCCCCGTCTCAACGGACCGGCGTGAGCTCCGGGTCCTCACGGAGCTTGCCCAGCGCACGGGAGACGGCGCTCTTGACCGTGCCGACCGAGACTCCCAGCAGCTCCGCGGTCTGCACCTCGCTCAGGTCCTCGTAGTAGCGCAGGACGACCATGGCCCGCTGGCGGTCTGGCAGCCGGGTCACGGCGCGCCACATCGCGTCGCGCAGGGCCTGTGCCTCCGCGGGGTCGGACGCCGGCACCGCCTCGGTCTCCGGGAGCTCGTCGCATGCGAACTCGTCGACCTTGCGCTTACGCCACTGGGAGGTGCGGGTGTTGACGAGGGTCCGCCGGACATAGCCGTCCAGGGCGCGGTGGTCCTCGATGCGGTCCCAGGCCATGTACGTCTTCGCGAGGGCCGTCTGGAGCAGGTCCTCCGCATCGCACGGGTTGGCGGTGAGGGAGCGCGCGGTGCGCATCAGGACCGTGCCGCGGGTCCGGACGTACGCCGAGAACGACGGGTACGGCGTCGGATTCGAGGCGAGCGTGCACACAGGCGTGGTCATGTCTCCACGCTAGGAGCGCCCGACCGCCCTGGGATCGGCCGCAGGTGCCGATGGTGGATCCATCTCAGGTTGTAGGAGTAGGGCGGGCCCTACCCCCTGAAGGTGGAGGGGGTGGGGGCCCTGGGGACCGGGTCTCAGCCGGCTACTCCGAGGATCAGCCCGGAGGTCGGCACCCCGGTCCCCGCCGTGACGAGGGCGTGCGCCGCGCCGGCCACCTGGTTGACGGAGGTGCCGCGCAGCTGGCGGACGGCCTCGGCGATGCCGTTCATGCCGTGCAGGTACGCCTCCCCGAGCTGACCCCCGTGGGTGTTGATCGGCAGTGCGTCCGCGGCCACGAAATCGGCGGCCTCGCCGGGCTTGCAGAAGCCGAACTCCTCGAGCTGCATCAGCACGAAGGGGGTGAAGTGGTCGTAGAGGATGCCCACGTCGATGTCCGAGGGCCGCAGCCCGCTGGTCCGCCAGAGCTGGCGCGCGACCACGTCCATCTCGGGCAGCCCGGTGAGGTCGTCGCGGTAGAAGGAGGTCATGCCCTCCTGGCGGCGACCGGCGCCCTGCGCGGCCGCGGTGATCACGGCGGGGGCGTGCCGCAGGTCCCGGGCCCGCTCGGCCGTGGTGACGACCAGGGCCTGGCCGCCATCGGTCTCCTGGCAGCAGTCCAGCAGCCGCAGCGGCTCCACGATCCAGCGCGAGGCCGCGTGGTCGGCGAGGGTGATGGGCTTGCCGTGGAAGTAGGCGGCCGGATTGTTCGCGGCGTGCCGGCGGTCGGTGACCGCGACGTGCCCGAAGGCCTCGGGGGTGAGGTGGTAGGCGTGCAGGTAGCGCTGGGCGGCCATGGCCACCCAGGAGGCGGGGGTCAGCAACCCCCAGGGCAGCGACCAGCCGAGCGCCGCCCCCTCGGCCGAGGGCTCCCGCTGCTGGACGCCGGAGCCGAAACGGCGCCCGGAGCGCTCGTTGAAGGCGCGGTAGCAGACCACGACCTCCGCGACCCCGGTGGCGACGGCGAGGGCCGCCTGCTGCACGGTCGCACAGGCCGCGCCGCCGCCGTAGTGGATGCGCGAGAAGAAGGACAGGTCCCCGATGCCGGCCGCCTGGGCGACGGTGATCTCGGGGTTGGCGTCCATCGTGAAGGTGACCATGCCGTCGACGTCGGCGGGGGTGAGCCCGGCGTCGTCGAGGGCGGCGTGCACGGCTTCGACGGCGAGCTTGAGCTCGCTGCGGCCGGAGTCCTTGGAGAACTCGGTCGCGCCGATGCCGGCGATGGCGGCCCGGCCGCCGAGCTCGTCCCGGGTGCGGACGCTCATGCCGGCACCTCCGCGGTGACCGTCCCCGACACGTGGTGGCCGATGCCGTTGGCACCGACGACCCGGATCTCGACGGTGTTCCCGGCCACGGCGGTGACCGTCCCGGTGAGGGTCATGGTGTCGCCCGGGTAGTTGGGGGCGCCGAGGCGGATGGCCACCTTGCGCAGGACGGCCCGCGGCCCCAGGTGGTCGGTGACGTACCGGCCGACCAGGCCGTTCGTGGTCAGGATGTTCATGAAGACGTCCGGGGACCCCTTCTCCTGCGCGAGCGCCGCGTCGTGGTGCACGTCCTGGTAGTCGCGGGAGGCGATCGCGCCCGCGACGATCAGCGTGCGGGTGACCGGTATCTCCAGCGGCGGCAGCGTGTCGCCGATGTTCATGCGTGTTCTCCCTCGGCTGTCGAAGCGATCGAAGCTCCCAGTTCGGCCAGCAGCTCGCTGCCGCAGCCCAGGTACGCGTCCAGCTGGCGCCCCCACAGGAAGTGCCGGTGGACGGGATGGTCCAGGTCCGCGCCCATGCCGCCGTGCAGGTGCTGGCCCGCGTGCACGACCCGTTTGCCCGCCTCCGAGGCCCACCAGGCCGCCGTCAGTGCGTGCTCGCGGGCCGGCAGGCCCTGGTCGATGCGCCAGGCCGCCTCGTACGCGGTGACCCGGATCGCCTCGGTGTCCATGTGGGCGTCGGCCGCACGGAGCATGACGCCCTGGTTGGTGGAGAGCGGCCGGCCGAACTGTTCACGGGTGGAGGTGTGTTCCACGGCCCGGGCGAGCGAGCCCGCGCAGACGCCCGCCTGGAGTCCGGCGAAGGCGGTCCGGGCGGCGGCGAGCGTGTCCTCGTAGGCGCCGCCGCTCCCGATGCGCTCGGCCTCGGCTCCGGACAGGGTCAGGCGGCCCGCCGACCAGGGGGCCGTGGTCTCCACCGCCGCCGTCCCGACTCCGGGCGCATCCGTCCGTACGAGCCACAGCACCCGGTCCGCGTCCGGGACCAGTACGTGCGTGGCGTCGCGCAGCCAGGGCACGGCGGGGGCGGTGCCGGTCAGGCGGCCTCCGGACGAGGCGGTGATCCGGCCGCGCGCCGGGAAGGCCCCGGTGGCGACCGCCTCGCCCGCCCCGAGGGCCGGCAGCAGCCGGGCGCGCTGCTCGGGGCTGCCGTGCGCGGCCACGGGGAGGATCCCGTACGCGCAGGTGGCGGCGTAGGGGACCTGCGCGGTGGTGCGGCCCTGTTCCTCCAGCAGCAGGACCAGCCCGAGCAGGCCGATCTCCTCGACGGCGGCGGTCAGTCCGGCCGTGGTGAGGGCCTTCCACAGCTCGGCGTCACTGCCGGTGCCGGCGGCGGCGAGGCGGTCGTGGGTGGCGAGATCGGCGAAGATCCGGGCGGCGAGTCCGGCCGCGGCGGCCTGTTCCTCGGTGGGGTGGAAGTCCATCAGCCCTCGCTCCCGCGGAAGACGGGCAGTTCGAGGTCGTCGTCGACGCGCAGGAACTCCAGCTGGACGGGCAGGCCGACGCGCACCTTGTCGTACGGCACGCCGGTGATGTTGCTGATCATCCTGACCCCCTCGGCGAGTTCGACGAGTGCGACGGCGTAGGGCGGGTCGAACGCCGGGAACGGCGGGTGGTGCATGACGACGAAGCTGAACACCGTGCCGGCTCCGGAGGCCTCGACGGTGTCCCAGGCGGGGCTCGCGCAGGCATTGCAGCCGGGCAGCCACGGGAAGCGCAGGGTGGCGCAGGAGGTGCAGCGCTGGATCAGCAGCCTGTGGTCCCGCACCCCGTCCCAGAAGCCCTGGTTGTCGCGGTTGACCACCGGGCGGGGGCGCCGGGCCTCGGGCTTCTTCTCCCGCTTGGCGGCGGGGGCGTACTTGAGGATCCGGAAGCGGTGGGTGCCGGCGAGCTCCCCGTCCACCTGAACGGCCATGCGGGTGGTGACGAAGTGGCCGGTGCCCAGCTTGGTCGTCTTGCGCGGTGACACGGATTCGATGACGGCGTCGAAGGTGATCGCGTCGCCGGGGCGCAGCGGGCGGAGATATTCCTGCTCGCAGTCGGTGGCGACCACCGAGGTGAAGCCGGCGCCGTCGAGGAGCGCGAACAGCTCGTCGTAGGCGGAGGAGCGGTCGGAGTGTCCGGAGAGCCCGCCCATCGTCCAGGCCTGGAGCATGGTGGGCGGAGCGATGGCGTCCGGCCCGGTGTAGGCGGGGTTGGCATCGCCCATCGCCTCGCACCAGTGGCGGATCATCGGCTCGTTGACCGCGTCCTTGCCGCGGCCCGCGGTGGCGGCCGGCTGTCCCTCGAAGGCCGCCAGCAGCGCGTGGAACCGGGCCGCTTCCTCGACCGGGCCGGTGCCCGTGTCCGTGCCGGTGCCCGTATCGGTGCCCGTGTCCGTGCCGGTCCCGGTGCCCGTACGGGTGCCGGTGGCGTCCGCGCTCATCGCTTCCTTCCCTTCATGCCGAGCCGCATCATGGCGACGATCTCCCGCTGGACCTCGCTGACCCCGCCCCCGAAGGTGTTGATCTGCGCGGCCCGGTTCATCCGCTCCAGCTCCCCGCCCGCGAAGACGCCGGGTCCCGTCCCCCTGATCAGGGCCTCGTCGCCCACCACCTCCTGGCACATCCGGTACACCTCGACGGTGGACTCGGTGCCGAGGAACTTCACGCCGCTGGCGTCGCCCGGGGCCAGGCTGCCGCCGCCCACGTCCTGGACGAGCCGCCAGTTGAGGAGGCGTACGGCGGCCAGTCGCGCGTGAGCCTCGGCGAGCCGGGACTGCACCCAGGGGAGGTCGGCGGGCCGGTCGCCGGTGACCGGGTCCGGGGTACGGGCGTGACTGAGCGCGTAGCCGTAGAAGTCCTCGGCCTGCATGCCGATGGCGGCGAGCGCCACGCGCTCGTGGTTGAGCTGGTTGGTGATCAGGCCCCAGCCGCCGTGCTCGGGGCCGACGAGGTTGCCGGCGGGCACGCGGACGGAGTCGTAGTACGTCGCGGTGGTCGTGAGGCCGCCGACCGTCTCGATCGGGGTCCACGAGAAGCCGGGGTCGTCGGTGGGCACCAGGACGATCGATATGCCCTTGTGTTTGGGGGCTTCGGGGTCGGTGCGGCAGGCGAGCCAGATCCAGTCCGAGTTCTGGGCGTTGGAAGTGAAGATCTTCTGCCCGTCGATCAGCCAGTCGGCGCCGTCCCGGACCGCGCGGGTGCGCAGGGAGGCCAGGTCGGTGCCGGCCTCGGGTTCGGAATAGCCGATGGCGAAGACGATGTCGCCCGTGAGGATCCGAGGCAGGAAGTAGTCCTTCTGCTCCTGGGTCCCGTACTTCATCAGGGTCGGGCCGACGGTGTTGAGCGTGACCATGGAGACGGGGGCGCCGGCCCGGTAGGCCTCGTCGAAGAAGACGAACTGCTCGTCGGCGCCGCGGCCTTGGCCGCCGTACTCGACGGGCCAGCCGAGGCCGAGCAGTCCGTCGGCGCCGATGCGGCGCAGCAGTTCGCGCTGGCGGGCCGGGTCCTCCGGGGCACCGTCCGGCAGCAGATCCTGGAAGTACTCCCGCAGTTCGGAGCGGAGCCGCAACTGGCCTTCCGTCGGGGCGAGGTGCACGGCGCTGGCCTCCCGGCATCACATCATCGAGGGAACCTGACTGTCCGTCAGATTCACCCGTGGTGTCAAGGTCGGGAAGGGAGGCGAGGGCGGAGGACGCCCCCGGAGAGCGCGGGCACGCGCGAGGACGCCCGCGCTACCGGACCCCAGCCGGTCCGGTCGCACAGGCGCCCTCAGGATTCGGAGCGGCTCAGGCCGCGGCTACCACCAGGGGAAGAAGTCGACCTCTACGTTCGAGTTCGCCTGGTGGATCGCCGTGAAGGCCGAGCCGTTGACCTGCGCGGCGTTGTTCTGGTTGGAGGCACCGGAACCGGTGGCCACCTGCTGCGAGGTGGACGAGTTGCCGCTGTTGGAACCGCCCACGCCGCTGCCGATGACGCTGGCGACGCTCGCATTCGATCCGTCGTTCGCGAAGGAGCCGTTGTCGGCCGATGCCACCCCGCCCAAGAGCGCGACGGCGAGGGGGAGAGCGGCGACGGCGGCGATGACGCGGGCGGTACGGATGCTTGCCATGTCTTTATCCTCCAGAAAACCGAAGTGGGACTTGCTCCAAGGCAGTTGACCGAACGCCTCGGTCGTTCCGTGTGGTGACGACGTCGCGAGACCAGAGTTGCCCACCGAATCCCCGGCGAACCACCCCGGAGTCCCCGATTCCCCCGCAAGTATGACCAACATCGGATAAACCTCATTCGCGCCTCCGAAGTCCCAGGTCAGCACCCTGTGACCGGCCGCAGCCCGCGACGCGCAAGAGAGGAAGCGTTCCGCCAGACCGCCTGGTCGCGGACATGCCGAAAAGGGCCGCGCCGTCCGGGAACCCCACCGTCTCCCGGGCCTGCGGCCCTGCAATGCCACGCTTCACGCCCTGCACGCCCCCCGGCGCACGCCGGGGTGATCCATCCGCGCCCCGCTCCGGGGGCGCCACGCGGCGCGATCCACGGTCACGACGGACCGGGCTCCAGCGCCGTACGACTACGCCTGTGCCTAGGCCTACGACTACGCCTGAGGCCATATCTACGACTGCGGCTACATCTCATCCACGACTGCGACTGCGGGTACGCCTACGCGTGCGACTGCGACTGCGACTGCAAGTACGGGTACGGGGTCACGCGGCGAGCGCGAGCGCTCCTCGGGCGGGGACCGCGCGGGCGCCGACGCCGACTCCGACAGGGGATCCGACAGGGGATCCGACCGTGGTCGGGAGCCGATCGGCGGCTCCCGCGCCGGCGCCCATGGCGGCGGCGGTGGTTGAGCGGCGGACGGAGGGGGTCTTGCCGTGGGCCTCGGCGCGGATCCGCTGCTTGATGGTCGGCGGCAGCGAACCGCCCCGCATCATCGCCCGCCAGGTCCGCCGGGCCGCGACGGCCGGTCGGGCGACGGGGACCCCGGCCGCGGAGACCGCAACGCCGGCAGCGGGAGCGTCTCCCGCCGGGGCGGTGGCACCGGCCAGGGCCGCCTTCCCGCCGAGGCCGAGGGAGGAGAGGAAGGCCACGAGGGCGGTGAGGAGGGAGGTCCAGATCGATGAGAGGGCGCTGCGGTGAGCCATGACGGGGTGCCTCGATTCGTGATGTTCCGACGGGCGGATCTGCATACATTCGTCATGATGTGTGCGCAACCGCACTGCCCCCATCCTCCGCGCCGATCTTCCGACAAACACCACCCGGAAGGACGTATGAACGCCGCAGCAGGCCCGGGTCGGGGACCCGGGCCTGCTGCGGAAGAGCGGAGACGGAAGAGCGGAGAAGAGGAGCGGAGAAGAAGAGCGGAGAAAGGCGGGCCGTCAGAAGATCCGGAGGCCGATCCGGCCGAGGATGGTGCCGGCGTGCGTGCCGTAGACGGCCAGGACCGCGATGCCGGCCAGGAGCACCACGCCGAGGAGGGTGCGGCGGACGATGCGGGCGTTCATGCGTGCTGCCTTTCGTTCACGGGTACGGGGTGGGTGGCGTCGCCGACGGTCAGGACCGTGTCGCAGCGGTCGCGGACGGCATCGTCATGGGTGGCGATCACGACCGCGCAGCCCTCCTCGCACATCGTGCGGAGGATGTCGACGACCATGGTGGTGTTGTCGTGGTCGAGGGCGCCCGTCGGTTCGTCGGCGAGGACGAGGGCGGGCTGCTTGACGATCAGGCGGGCCAGCGCGACGCGCTGCTGCTCACCGCCGCTGAGCCGGTGGACCTGTTCCTTCTCCCGTCCGCCCAGCCCGACCCGTTCCAGGGCCTCGGCGACCGTCGGGGCGTCCTTCCTCGCCCGTCGCGGCTTCATGGCGACCTCGAGGTTGGCCGCGACGCTCGCGTTCTCGATGAGCGCGTAGTTCTGGAACAGGTAGCCGAGGACGTCACGCCGGTAGAGCCGGGTGGCGCGCGGGCCGAAGCCGGTGATGTCGCGGCCCTCGTGCCGGATCGCCCCGGAGCTCGGTGCGTCGAGGAGTCCCAGGCAGTTGAGCAGCGTCGACTTGCCGGAACCGCTCCGGCCGGTCAGGGCCAGCATCTCGCGGCGCGCCACGGTGAAGGAGAGATCGGACCAGAGGGTTCGCGGGCCAAAGGACTTGGACAGACTCTCGATCTCGATCATGAGGAAACTCCTGCAGAAAGGTGGGGGATCACGACTCGGTCGCCCCTTCCTTGACGATCCGGCGGTGGAAGACGACGAGGGCCACGAGCACCGCCGCGACCTCTACGGCGACGAGCACACCGGTGACGCCGAGGTCGAGCCCGGTGAATTCGGCGGGCGGGGTGGGGGCGGGGATGCCGAGGCTTTCGTAGCGGGCGGCGTCCTGGTTCTGCTGCCACACCTGGAAGGGCACCCATCCGGCGAGCAGCACGGCCAGCAGGCCTTCGAGCAGCAGGACGGGACGGTGGGTGGCGGTGAAGGTCCAGCCGCTGATGTGGCGGGCGAAGATCGCCTGGGCGTTCTTGCGGGAGTGGACGATGCAGACGCCGACCCCGGTGATGAGCAGCACCGCCACGGCCACCACCAGGTTGAACAGCTGGAGCCGGAAGTCCCCGACCACCTTGCGCAGCTCGAGCGCGGCGTCCTGCCCCACGGGGGTCACGGCGGTGACGTACGACTCCAGGTGCCGCTGCTGGACACCGGCCGTGACGTCGTCCGGGTTCTGGAAGACGATGCTGCGCTGGGAGGCGTAGCTCGTGTAGCCCTTGTCGCTCAGGTAGGGCGCGCCGTTGGGAAAGACGATGACGACGGGGTCCGTCACCAGGGAGTCGTCCGCGCCGGGGTTGTCCGAGGCGCGCGACTTGCCGCGCGGGTTGTAGGTGAAGACGCGCTGCCCGTTCTTGGTCGGCAGGGCCGCCACCTGCGCCGGAGCGACCTTGCTCGGGTCGCTCGGGCTCAGCCACGTCGGGGTGAGCTCCTTGAGCCGGGCGGTGTGCTGCGCGAGGTTCTCGGGGACGAGGATCCGGACCTGGCCGGGGGCGGCGGCGGTCGGTTCGATCCGCCGTCCGGCCGGGTCGAGGAGGGGCTGCTTCGCGAGGAAGGACTCGTTGACGACCAGCAGGTCGCCCTTGGTCAGGCCCGGTATGCCGGCCGACAGCCGCAGGTCCCGGTGCCCGGCGACGATGATCTGGCCGTCCCGGTCGGCCTGGCGGAGCCAGGGGCCGACGTTCTCGTCCAGGCTGCGCAGTGCGGTGTCGCTCGCCAGGCTGCCGTTGAACCGGATCGAGGTGGCGTCGCCGATCTTCGCGTACGCCTCCCGGCTCTCCTGCCGGGCCAGGACGTCCTGGGCGCCGAGCACGACGGCCGTGGCGATGCTGAGGGCGAGGAGCAGCGCGGGTATCCGTACGACGTAGGCGCTGATCGACGCGGCGCGCGCGGGCAGTTCGCCCTTGAGCGCGCGCAGGACGTCGGTCTGGAACGTCAGCCAGAGCATGGCCGAGTGGGTGAAGAGGGCGATCAGGCTGAGCGCGAAGGTGACGCCCAGGGCGATCGCGGCGAACTGGCCGATCCACGCCAGCCCGTTGTAGAGACCGAGCAGCAGCAGGGTCAGGGCGCAGACCCCCGCGCAGGCGACGGACCAGAACGCCGCCAGCTGCCGCATGTCCCGCAGGAGGATCCGGCCGAACGATCTGCCCTGGAGCCGCTGCACTCCGTAGGCCTTGGCGTTGAGCAGGACGCTCGCGCCGGTCATCGTGACGACGGCGAGCGCGACCACGAAGAACGAGCGGTACAGCGCGCTGTCGGCGTAGACGGTGGTCAGCTGCGCCAGGGAGAAGGGCTGGTTGACGGAGGCGACCAGCCCGAGGTCGTCGAGGGTCCGGGTCAGCGACGTGGCGGCGGCGTCCGGGCCGAAGACGTAGTAGAAGCCGCGCGGGTCGCGCTGGCCCAGCTCGGAGACGGGGTGCACCTCGGTCCGGTATCCGCGGCTGAACGCGGGATAGCCCTCGCGCAGCCAGTCGGAGTGGGGGCCACCGGGTGCGAGGTAGAGGTGACGGCGGTGGGACGGGTCCTTGAGGTCGGGGACCTCGCGTGCGACCGTCGCGCGGTTCTTCGCGGCGAAATCGGCCACCGCGGCGGCTACTTGCGAGCCGCTGGCCGCGCCGTCGGCGTCCGTCACCCAGACGACGGCGGAGTGCCCGAGGGCCCAGTCCTCGTCGAGGCTCCGGAGGAACAGGAAAGAGAGGGTCGCGGAGAACGCCAGTACGACGGCGTGGGCGAACTTGATACCTCGATGCAGCATCTATTGCCTAGCTAGGGGCACTTCTGGAGCGCAGCGCGTGGGGGGAGCGAGCCGCCCGGCCTGGAGGGCCGGACGGCTCGGCACTGAAAGGCCGGGGCGTGGACCCGGCTCAGATCAGCAGGAGGTGTTGTAGTACGACTTGTTGCCGCTCAGCTTCACCTTGGCCTGGGTGATGGACCAGGAGCCCTTGGCGGCCTCGTCGCTGTCGATGTAGGCACCGACGGAGGTCGAACCGTGGCACTTCGAGCCGTGGTAGTAGTCCGACCACACCGTGGCCGTACCGGCGCCGTAGCTCCACTCGCCGCCGCCGACGTAGGCGGTGGTCGCCAGGGCCGGAGCGGCACCGGCGATGATGAGTGCGCCGGTGGCGACTGCGACCTTCATGCTGCGCTTGATCTGCACTGCTGACTTCCTTCGTTCACGTGCTGATGATCATCTGCAAATGATCTTTGCGGAGGGTGCCAAAAGCATCGGGGCCATGTCAACCGGCCATATGACTCAAAGCCGTTGGTACGCCCGGTCCTCCGCGGTTGCGTGGCGATCGTCACATTCGACGAGGTCAGGAGGGCTGTCCACGTGAGCAGAAGCCAGTGGGCGGGACGCGTGCCGGGCAGCGGCCGCAGACGCTCGATTCGCAGAGGGGAACCACGGGCGACGGCAGCGGGGGACGGCCCGCACGACGAAGACCGGCCCCCGACCAGATCTCCCGGTCGGGGGCCGGTCGTGAGCGGCGGGTGTGGGAGGTGAACCCCCGCCTCACTGTTGGGTGCGTCCCCCGGCGCCCGCCTCGTCAGCTGCCACGGTCCCGATCCGCCTGGGCTCGGGCACGGCGCGCTTCGACGGGGCGGGAAGGAGCCGACCTGGACATCCTGGGCGCGACAGAAGCGCAGGCCGACCGCGAGATCCTGTGGATCTGGGCCGCTCGCGCCGTCTACCGCGCCGTCGCCCACAACGGCCACCGCCTGCCCGGCGGCGCCGCCACCTGCTCCCTGCCCGCCCAGCAGCGCCCGGCCGCCCACTCACCCGACGGCACGCAGGGCTGACCCCGGCCCTCGGCCGGCCGCTCGCTGCTGATTCGTCCAGGATGAACAGAGAGGGCGGGCACCCGGTTCGGGTACCCGCCCTCTGACCTGCTACTTCTCTGACCTGGCGGTGGGTGTGGGATTTGAACCCACGGTGACATCGCTGCCACGACGGTTTTCAAGACCGTTCCCTTAGGCCGCTCGGGCAACCCACCCTCGCCCCGGCCGACCAGCAGCGGAGCGGGGTACAGAGTACCGGCTGGCGCCGCTGCTCGGGGCTCCGCCGAATCGCCGTTGCGATTTCCGCCGGTGGGTGTGCATACTCCGCTGCTCTCAACGCTCGAACGACCGCACGACTTTCAAGGCATCAGGGACATCCATGGCCGCAATCATCCTCATAGCTTCTCTCGTGGCCGCGTTCTGGCTGCGGTACGGGCTGCTCCCCCTCCGGCCCCAGAACGGCCGGCTCCCCGGGCCCGACCCGCAGCTCCAGCCCGTCCTCGAGTCCGTCCGTACGGGGGAGTGGGAGCCGGCGGCCCTCCTCGTGGGCTCGGCCGGGAGCGACTGGAACCTGCGTGCGCACTACGTGCAGCACCTCGCGCACACGGCCGTCCACGACGACGGCGCCTGGCTCGAAAAGTGGCACGCCGCCCGCCCCGAGGACCCGGACGCCCTGCTGGTCAGCGCGTGCGCGCGCGTCGAGTACGCCTGGAAGCTGCGCGGAGCGGCCTACGCCAGCGCGACCTCCGCCGAGCAGGCCCAGGGCTTCCATCGTGAGCTGGCGGGGGCCCGGCAGGATCTCGCGCACGTCGCCGCGCTGAACCCGGATGACCCCACCCCGCTCGTCAAGGAGATCTGGGTCGCCCTTGGCCTCGGGTACTCCGTGGAGCAGATGCGATCGCTGTGGACCGAGGTCACCAAGCGGGCGCCCGACCACTACCAGGCCCATTCCGCCGCCCTGCAGTACAAGTGCCGCAAGTGGCGCGGATCCGCGCAGGAGGCCGAGCAGTTCGCGGCCGAGGCCGCGCGACGGGCGCCGAGGGGCAGCCTGCTGACCGTGCTGCCACTGGTCTCCTGGTACGAGCACCACGTCCTCAGTGCCGAGGGGCGCGTGCCCGCCGACTTCTTCCGGACCCCGGTGCTCACCGCGCTCGTCGACGCGGCTCTCGACGACGTGGCCGCAGCCGAAGGCCACCCGAACCTGCCCTCGGCGCGGCACACGCTCGCGTACTTCCTGCTCCGCCAGGGCCGCTACCGGGCAGCCGTCGAGCAGTTCCGCCACGTCGACGGCTACGCGGAGGCGTTCCCCTGGCGGTACCGGCCGTGGAAGAAGCTGTCCTACCGCGCCCACCGCACGCGGGCCATGTGGGGAGCCCTGCTCACCCGCCGGTGAGCGAGGCCTGCCGGGCTCCCCACACCGGGTCAGGAGACCTGGGCCTTGTCGTAGGCCGCCTTCGCCTCGTTGCCGAAGTAGGGGCCGTACATCCGGTTCGGCAGGAAGGTGTAGCCGAAGCTGTTCACCGAGACCTGGGTGCCCAGGCCCGTGGCCTCGTTGAAGTCCTGGAACCAGGGGCCGCCGCTGGAGCCGCCGGTCATGTTGCAGGCCAGGCTGTGGTCGCGGGTCAGCAGGAAGTCCTTGCCGCTGTTGCCGCTGCAGTAGACCAGTTTCGAGCCGTCGTACGGGGCCGCGGCCGGGAAGCCGAAGGAGTACATCTTCTTGTTGTAGCCGCCGTTGAAGAGGATGCCCTGGGCGCCGACGGCCTGGCTGAGGGTCTGGCCGTTCAGCGGGGCGACGACGGCCAGGCCGAAGTCCATGTTCATGTCCTCGCTCGCCGCCCACTGGTCGGTGGCGAAGGTCTTGGTGGCCGACCACTGGCCGTACGGCGCGGACCCGTTGTTGTAGGCGGGAACGAAGACCCAGTTCGTGTGCCAGGCGCCCTGGTACTTCACGCAGTGGCCGGCCGTGATGACCGTGCTGCCGTTGGCGCTGGTCACCGAGTCGCCCGAGCAGGAGGCGGTCCGGCCACCCATCGTGAAGAAGACCCGGCCCGAGGTCTTCACGACCGCCCCGCCGCCCGTCCACGCGCCGCCCGCCTGCGGGAAGGCCGTGGGGGACGCGGCAGCCGTCGGGGCGATCCTGGTGGGCGCCGCAGAGGTGGCGACCGGGGTACGGGAGGTGCCGGGGACCGCCGTCACGTCGAGCGGGGTGGCGCTACGCATCCGCTCGGCGGTCCAGAAGCCGGAGGTGTGCTGCTGCCGGAAGGACGCGGGGGCGTCCGCCGCGACCGAGGGGCCGGCTGCCGTCAGGACGCCCGCGACCAGGGCGCCCGCCGAGAGCAGGACGGATAAGGCCGTGCGATGACGATTCACGCATGACTCCTTCTGCCGTGCCCGGTCCGGGTGAAGCCGGGCAGGGTGGGGGTGAAGAACGGTCGGTGCGGATCGGCTGTGCGTGGTGCATGTGCGTGGGCTGCGCGCGTGGGGCCATGTGGGTGGGCCGTGTGCGTCGTGCGTGTGCGTGGTGGCTTGTGCCGGGTGCGGCCTTGCCGGGGCAGAGTGGCACGGCCGCGCGTCAATGTCAGCGGGCAGTCAGAACGTTCGGTCGGTTCCGGCCAGGAATTGGCCAACTCCCCGCTGTTGCGCCGTCATACGGTGAGCACCACGCCCGCGTACGAAACGCCGGCCACCACCACCCACGCCCCGAGCCCCAGCGCCGCCGCCCGCCCCCCGGTCCGGGCCAGCGTCGGCAGGTGCACCGCGCTCCCCAAGCCGAACAGGGCCGCCGCCAGCAGTGCCTCCTGCGCGGTGTGCGCCCACTCCAGCGCTACGTCGGGCAGTGCGCCGGTGGCGCGCAGCGCGGCCGCGGCCAGGAAGCCGGCCACGAACAGCGGAACCGGGGCCGGCCGGCGCCCCGAGGCCGTGCGCACTCCCCGCCGCCGGGCCCGGAGGGAGAAGGCCACGGCCGCCACCAGCGGGGCGAGCAGCGCCACCCGCATGAGCTTGACCAGCACCGCCTCGCCCAGGGCGTCCGGGCCTGCGGTCTGCGCGGTCGCCACCACCTGGCCGACGTCGTGGACGCCGGCGCCGACCCACCGCCCGAAGGCCGGGTCCGAGAGTCCCAACGGGCCTTGGAGGAGCGGGAGTACCGCGATGGCGAGGGTTCCGCAGAGGGTGACCAGTGCCACGGAGGCGGCCACGTCCTCCTCGTCGCTGCCCGACACCTCGCTCACCGCGCCGATCGCCGAGGCCCCGCAGATCGAGTAGCCGGTGGCGATCAGCAACGGCTGGTCGCCGGGGAGGCCGAGGCGCCGTCCGAGCCAGACGGTTCCCAGGAAGGTGGCCGCGACCACCCCCACCACCATCGCCACCGTGGCCCAGCCGAGCCGGAGCACCTGGTCCAGCCCCAGGCCGAGGCCCAGGAGCACGATGCCGATCCGCATGAGCCGCCGGCCGGCCAGGGAGAGGCCCGGGCGCGCGGTTCCCCGTACGAAGGTCCGCAGACCGGGGAGATGCGCCATCGCGATGCCCAGCACCACCGAGGCCGTCAGCATGGGTACGGCGGGCACGAGACGGTGGATGCACCAGGCGGTCAGCGCCCCTCCTGCGGCCGTCGCCAACCCGGGCCAGGGAGTGGATGTTTCACGTGAAACAGGCCGGACCGCCACGCCGTGCGGGCGGTGGAGGAGGGCCATCAGTCGACGGGGAGCGTATAGACGCGGCGGATGCTGGTGCCCAGCCGGGACACGTCGGCCCCGTACACGTGCACGGATATCGCCTTGGTGCCACAGGAGTTGCGCACCTTGTGGATGTCGCCGGGCGGGGCGAATCCGCAGACCTCACCCTGGGCATTGACCACGTCCTCGGTGGCCACCAGGCGGGCCGGGCCGACGCCCGGCGCGAGGCGGAAGCGGCGTTCGCTCTCCTCGCCCTGGTGCACCCCGGCCACGCACCACGACACGTGGTCGTGGATGCAGGTCTCCTGTCCGGGCAGCCACACCAGGGCCACCACCGAGAAGCTGCCGTCCGACTCGGCGTGCAGGACGTGCTGGCGGTACCGCTCCGGATCGCCCTCCTGCTGCGCCGGCGTCAGGAGGTCGGGCGCGCCCAGGTGCGGGGCGAGCCGCTCACCCACCAGATACGCGGTGAGGTCGGGGGCCAGCCCCCGCTCCACGACGGTGCGGATCTCACTGACGAGGGCGGCCATCCTCGTGGTGGTGCGGGCCGGCGTGGTGGTGGTCATATCGGCAGCGTGCTGCCGTCGTTCCATCACGTCCAACGACAGTTATGACCTGAAATCCCAAGCACCACTTATGGATTGATCAGCAGCCGACCCGGTTCGCAGCCGCCTGCTTCAGTGCGTCGAGGACCACGGCCGTCGCCGGAATCCGCAGATGGTCCCGGTAGACGTAGGCGGCGATGTGCCGGCGCGCGGCGGGCTGGAGCGCCCGCCCGCAGACCCGGTTCAGCGAGAGGGAGGGCAGCACCAGGGCAGGCATCATCGCCACCCCCAGCCCTTGTGCGACCAGGCTCTGCACCACCAGGTTGTCGTCGGTGGCGAAGCGGATGTCGGGCACGAAGCCCAGCTCGGCGCACTCGTGCAGCAGGTTCGCCCGGCAGCGCGGACAGCCGGCGATCCACCGTTCCTCGGCGAGGTCGGCCAGGTGCACGGCGCGGCGCCGGGCCAGCGGATGCCCGGTCGGGAGCAGTACCGTCAGCTGGTCCTCCAGCAGCCTGACCTCGGCCACTTCCTCCGGGATCTCCTCGTGCAGGCCGGGATAGGTGAAGGCCAGGGTGATGTCGCACTCGCCTCGCTCCAGCCGGCGCAGCGATTCCGGCGGTTCGCCCTCCAGCAGCTCCACCTGTACGCCCGGATGGTCTTTGGCCAGGCCGCTCAGGGCCTCCGGTACGAGGGTGACGTTGGCGCTGGGGAAGCCGCACAGCCTGACCCGGCCCGTGCGCAGGCGGGCGTACGCCCTCAGCTGCGCCTCGGCGGCGGAGAGGTTGCCGAGGATGGTCTCGGCGTGCCGGGAGAGCGACTCCCCGGCCTCGGTGAGCTGCATCTTCCGGCCCACGCGGGTGAACAGTGGGGTGCCGACGGCGCGTTCGAGCGCCTTCATCTGCTGGGTGATGGCGGGCTGGGTGTAGCCCAGCACACGGGCGGCCGCCGAGTACGACCCGGAGGCGACCACCGCGTGAAAGGTCCGTATGTGCCGGGAATCGAACACCAATGAAGCATAAGCGGACGTTGGAGGGGCCGTAGGCAGAATCCCGCCTACGGCCCCTCCTCATCGGGCCACCGCCGTGGCCGGTACCGCTACTTGTCGCCGACCCGCGAGCCGAGCGTGATGTCGACCGTGGTCGGCTTGCCGCTGCGCAGGTAGGTCAGCTTCACGGTGTCGCCGGGCTTGTACGTCCAGATCATGCTGATCAGGGTCGGTCCGCTGTCGACCGGCTTGCCGCCGAACTCGGTGATGAGGTCGCCGGGCTTCAGGCCGGCCTTGCCGGCGGGGCCGTTCGGGTCGACCAGCTCGTTGGCCGCCGCACCCTGCTCCGAGATCTTCGCGCCCTCCGCCTTGGCCTGGAGGTCCACGGAGACCGAGATCACCGGGTAGACGGGCTTGCCCGTCTTGATCAGCGATTCGGCGACGTTCTTCGCCTGGTTGATCGGGATGGCGAAGCCGAGGCCGATGGAGCCGGCCTGGCCGCCGCCGAAGCCGCCGTTGCCGGCCGACTGGATCGCGGAGTTGATGCCGATGACGGCGCCGCGGCCGTCGAGGAGAGGGCCACCGGAGTTGCCCGGGTTGATCGAGGCGTCCGTCTGCAGCGCGCTCATGTACGAGTTCTTGCTGCCGCTGCCGTCCCCGGAGGCGACCGGGCGGTTCTTGGCGCTGACGATGCCGGTGGTGACCGTGTTGGACAGGCCGAAGGGGGCGCCGATCGCGATGGTCGAGTCGCCGACCGCGACCTTGTCGGAGTCGCCGAGCGGCAGCGGCTTGAGGCCGGCCGGCGGGTTCTTCAGCTTCAGGACGGCGACGTCGTAGCCCTGGGCTCGGCCCACCACCTCGGCGTCGTACTTCTTGCCGTCGGAGAAGATCGCGAAGAGCTTTCCACCGTTCGCGGCGGAGGCCACCACGTGGTTGTTGGTGAGGATGTGGCCCTGCTGGTCGTAGACGAACCCGGTGCCGGTGCCGCCCTCGCCGTCGCCCGCAGAGGCCTCGATGGTGACCACGCTGGGCAGTGCGCCCGCGGCCAGGCCGGCGATGGAGCCGGCTTCGCGCTTGAGGTCCTTAGGAGTGTTGGCCGCGCTGATCGTGGTCGAGCCGGTGCCGTTGTTGCTGCGCTCGGCGGCCCAGTAGCCGACGCCGCCGCCGATGCCGCCCGCGAGGAGGGCCGCCACGAGCACGCCCGCGATCAGGCCGCCCTTGCCCTTCGGCTTGGGCGCGGGGGCGCCGTCGGTGGTCAGCGGAGCACCCCAGGCGCCGCCGCCGTGGCCGCCCGCCCCGTACGCCGGGACGGCGGGCGGCGGGGGCGGCCAGCCCTCGGCTCCGTGCGCGGCAGGCGCGGGAGCGTGACCGTAGGCCGGTGCCGCCGGTGTGGGCGGGATCTGCTGGGTGGGCTCGGTCCCGGGCATGGGCG
>NZ_JARAYQ010000004.1:0-83270 GCF_033794505.1 Streptomyces sp. MB09-01
CGCTAGCCGGAGGCCGGTAGCGATACTCAGAGCCGTGGCTCGCTGCACCCCGCCACCCTCACCGTCCGCGCCTGGCGGAAGGAACCAGGATGCCGCAGCGAGCCACGGCTCTGAGTATCGCTACCGGCCTCCGGCTAGCGGCTGAGCGACTTGAGCGCCGCCGGGTCGTACGGCTGCAGCTCGTCGAAGCGGTTGCCGAGGACCTTCGCCGCCCACTGGGGGTCCTGGAGCAGCGCCCGGCCGACGGCGACCATGTCGAACTCGTCGCGTTCCATGCGGTCCAGGAGGTTGTCGATGTCGCCGAGCGCCGCGCCCTCGCCGGCGAAGGCGCGGATGAAGTCGCCGTCGAGGCCGACCGAGCCGACGGTGATGGCCGGCCGGCCGGTGAGCTTCTTCGTCCAGCCGGCCAGGTTCAGGTCCGAGCCCTCGAACTCCGGGAGCCAGTAACGCCGGGTGGAGGCGTGGAACGCGTCGACGCCCGCCGCCGCCAGCGGGGCCAGGATCGCCTCCAGCTCCTCCGGGGTCTGCGCGAGCCGTGCGTCGTAGGCCTCCTGCTTCCACTGCGAGTAGCGGAAGATCACCGGGAAGTCGGCGGGGACGCGCTCGCGGACCGCGGCCACGATCTCCGCGGCGAACTTCGTACGGGCCACCGCGTCACCGCCGTAGGCGTCGGTGCGGCGGTTGGTCCGCTCCCACAGGAACTGGTCGAGCAGGTAGCCGTGGGCGCCGTGCAGTTCGACGCCGTCGAAGCCGATCCGCTCGGCCTCCGCGGCGGCGTCCGCGAACGCGCCGATGACGTCGTCGAGGTCGGCGCGGGTCATCGCCTTGCCGGTCCCCTCGGTGCCGTCGACGCGGATGCCGGAGGGGCCGACGGCGGGGGCGTCGGCATACGGCGCCTCGCCCTGCTTGCGCACCATGCCTATGTGCCACAGCTGAGGCACGATCGTGCCGCCCGCCTCGTGCACGGCCGCGGCGACCTTCGCCCACCCCGCCAGCTGGTCCTCGCCGTGGAACCGCGGCACCCGGTCGCTCTGCCCGGCGGAGTCGTGGCCGACGTAGGTGCCCTCGGTGACGATCAGGCCCACACCCGCGGCGGCCCGGCTGGCGTAGTACGCCTGCACGTCCTCGCCGGGCACGCCGCCGGGGGAGAACATCCGCGTCATCGGCGCCATCGCGATGCGGTTGGGAACGGTCAGGCCGTTCAGCTTGACGGGCCGGGACAGGATCTCGGCCGCGCGGGAGGCGGTGGACGAGGTGACGGTCATGCGGGTCCTCCGGGTTGAGGCTGTGGCTCGTCAGGGTGACAACGAGAAGTGCATACTACACATGCTATGTATCATGCATATTGCGGTGTCCGGCCGAGGCGCGGTGCCACCCGCAGGCCGAGCCGCGCAGGGGGCCGCCGGGCCCCCGGGTCCACAGGTCCGCGATAATGGAGCCGCCGGAAGGAGCGGGAGGCGCAGTGCTGGAGAAACTGGAGCGGGAGCTGATGCTGCTCTCGCGGCACCAGGTGCTTGCCCGGCGCGAGCGCGACCCCGAACGCCTGGAGCGGTCGGCGTACCTGTTGCTCAGCCGGATCGACACACAAGGCCCCATGTCCATCGGACAGTTGGCGGAGGCCTTCGGGCTCGACACCTCGACCGTGAACCGCCAGACGGCCGCGCTGCTGCGCTGCGGACTGGCCGAGCGCGTCGCGGACCCGGACGGCGGCATGGCCCGCAAGCTGTGCATCACCGTTGAAGGCGGGCGCCGGCTCGCCGAAGACCGTGAGGTCAACCGGTCCTGCCTGGCCAGGGTGGTCGCCAACTGGTCCCCTGAGGAAGTACGGGAGCTGGAGGACGTCCTGATCCGGCTCAACCGCAGCGCCGAGGCCCTCGAGGGACGGTACTGGCCGCGCACGGAGGAGGACGACACCCTCGCCGCATGCCACCCGCCGGTCCCGCACGAATCCGCGACGCCTGACCCTGCCCCTGCCCCTGCCCCGGCCCCGCAGGCACCCCCGCCTCCCGCCCCGTAAGAGCGTCCGAAGTCCTCTACCGGGACGGCCTCCTGCACACCGAGTGGGCCGCCGGCGATCCGCAGTCATCTGCACGCGGGCAGGAGGCAGCACGAGACCCCCGCACGCCCTGCGTGCGGGGGTCTCGTGCCTGCGGCACGGGTCAGGCCTCGGCTCCCACAGCCCTGCGGACCTCCTACGCGGCTTCTACGCGGCTTCTACGCGCCGCTGAGCCTCGATGATCTCCGCCTCGGTAGCTTCGGCCTGCTCCAGGACCGCGGCAGGGTTCTCCTCGACCAGCTGCTCAACGTCGGCTACCGGCCGCCGATGACGGTGTTGCTGGTGATCGTGCCGTCCGCGCCGGAGACGGTGACCGCGTGACGGACGCCGTCCGGTCCGAGGACCACGGCCAGCCAGGCGCTGCCGCCGCCCTCCTGCGCGATCACGCGCAGGCTCTCGACCTTCCCGCCCGTCACGGCCGCGACGGCTTTGTCGGCCGCCTCGCCGATGGCCAGGGAGGGCAGGGGCGCCGGGGCAGCCTTGTGCAGCCCTCCCTTTCCACCGGGAACACCGGGAACACCGGGGGCGTCCGGCGCGTCGGGGCCGGCGAGCTCCGCGCGCCGCTCGGAAACCTCCGGACCGCCGCGGCCGCCCTTGAACACGTGTGGCGGCACGCCCTCCGGGCCGCGCTTGAACCCGCCCTTCTCGCCGGGCTCGGCCCGGACGACGCGCGGGCCCCGGTCCCCGTGGTGGTCATGGTCGGCCACGGCGGCCACCGCGACTCCCCCGCCGACGACCACCACGGCCGCGCCCGCCGCCACCCAGCGGGCGGTCTTGGTGCGCGGCACCAGGCGGCCCAGAGCCGCTCGCTTGCGGACTCCGGCCTCCGGCGCGTTCTCGGGCTGCTCGGACGACGGGACAGAATCAGACATACAGGCGCTCCTCAGGACAACCGGGCACCGCGCCCGGCTCGTTCCCGAGCATGCTGAGCGGATGCTGAAGCCCCGCTGAAGCCACCTGAAGACCTCTTCAGCCAGGAGCGGGCGGGGCCTGAGATCCTGTCCGGCATGCGCGTACTGGTGGTGGAGGACGAACGACGGCTGGCCGTGGCCCTGCAGCGGGGGCTCCAGTCGGAGGGGTTCTCGGTGGACGTGGCCCACGACGGGCCCCAGGGCCTGTGGATGGCCACCGAGCACGACTACGACCTGATCGTGCTCGACATCATGCTGCCCGGGCTGAACGGCTACCGGGTCTGCTCGAAGCTGCGCGCCGCCGGCAACGAGTCGGGGATCCTGATGCTCACGGCGAAGGACGGGGAGTACGACGAGGCGGAGGCCCTGGACACCGGCGCCGACGACTTCCTGTCCAAGCCGTTCTCCTACCTCGTCCTGGTCGCCCGGCTGCGCGCGCTCGGCCGGCGTACGGGCCGCAGGCGCCCGCAGGTGATGCGCTTCGGCGACCTGGTGCTCGACCCGGCCCGGCACTCCTGTTCCCGTGGCGGCACGGAGATCCGGCTGACCGCACGGGAGTTCGCGGTGCTGGAGTACCTCGCCCGGCGTTCCGGGGAGGTGGTGCCCAAGCGGGACATACTGGAACAGGTGTGGGACAGCGCCTTCGACGGCGATCCCAACGTCGTCGAGGTCCACGTCAGCGCCGTACGCCGCAAGATCGACGCTCCGTTCGGCCGCGCCGCGCTGGAGACCGTACGGGGCGCCGGGTACCGGCTGGCGGTCGACGGTGGCTGAGCGACCCGGCGCGCGCCCGCTTCCCCTCCTCCGCCGCCGGGTGGGCGCCGCCCTGCGCGCGCTCGCGGGCGCGGCCCTGAGCCGGTGGCCCGCGCTGCGGAGGCTGTGGCCCACCACCGTACGGGCCCGGGCCACCGTGGGGGCCAGCGTGGTGGTGGCCGCGGCGCTGTCACTCGCCTCGTTCGCCCTCCTCGGGCTGCTCGAAGGCAATCTGATGCGCAACGCGGAGAACGACGCCCGGCGGCAGGCCGAGACGGTGGCCCAGCTCGCCGCCACCGGGAAGCTGGGGCGCCTGCGCGCGCCCGCCCGCGGCGTCGAGTTCGTCCAGGTGGTGAGCGCCGACGGGCGGGTGCTGTTCGCCAGCCCGAACCTGCTGGACGTGCCTCCGTTGCCGCCGGCCTCCCCCGGCCTGCCGGGGCCCCGCGTCCACACGTGGAAGGTCCGACCGTTCGGCGGCGAACACCGTCAGCGGGTCGTCCAGGTCATCACGGACACCCCCGACGGTCCGGCCACCGTCTACGCCGGCGCCTCGCTGCGGGACGCGGACGCGGCCGACGACACCACGACCGCCGCCCTCGTCATCGGCATGCCCCTGCTGCTGGCCACCGTCGCCCTGGTGACGTGGCGGGTCACCGGTCATGCGCTGAGGCCGGTGGAGGAGATCCGCGCCGAGGTCGCCGCGATCTCCGACCGCGACCTGCACCGCAGGGTGCTGGTCCCGGCCACCCGGGACGAGGTCGCCCGCCTGGCGGAGACGATGAACGCCACCCTGGACCGGCTGGAGGCCTCCGGCATCCGCCAACGGCAGTTCATCGCGGACGCCTCGCACGAACTGCGCAGTCCCATCACCGTCCTGCGCACGCAGCTGGAGGTGGCCCTGGCCGTCCGGGACCCGGAGCTGTGGCCCGAGCTGATCGGCGGAGCCCTGGAGGACATCGAACGGCTCCAGCACCTCGCGGCCGATCTGCTGCTGCTCGCGCGCATCGACGCGGCCCAGCCCGTGGCGGCCGTCCCGCTGGACCTGACCGCCCTCGTGCGCGAGGTGGTGGAGGGCCGCCTCGGCGATCGGGTCCCCGTACGGGCGGACCTCGAAGCGGACGTCGAGGTCACCGCGAGCGCACTGTGGCTCGGCCGGGTCGTCACCAACCTCGTCGACAACGCACAGCGCTACGCCGACCGGAGCATCGACGTCACCCTGCGCACCACCGCACGCGGCGCGGTACTGGAGGTCGTCGACGACGGCCCCGGCATCCCCGTTGCGGACCGGGAGCGGATCTTCGAGCGCTTCGCCCGGCTCGACGACTCGCGCAGCCGCGACCACGGCGGAGCGGGTCTGGGCCTGGCGATCGCGCGCGATCTGAGCACCCATCACGGCGGCACGCTGACGGCCGAGGACTCCGCGCGGGGCGCGCGGCTGGTGCTGCGGCTGCCGGTGACGCGTCAGCTCTGACGGATCCGTTCCAGCGCCTCGGACAGGGCCCGGCGTACTTGCTCGTCCTCCAGGACGCGGCTCCACGAGAAGACTCCCGTGGTGCGCCGCTCGACGGCGAGCATCTCGGCGAGCACGGTTTCGGCCGCCGCGGCCGGAGCGCCGATAGCCCCCAGATGGCGTGTGGCCGTGAGCGTCGGGAAGGCCGGATGGCAGGCCCGGGCCGGTTCGACGGCGCTCAGCAGTGCGGGCACGGCCTCGGCGCTGTCCCCGGTGATCCGCCACCAGGCGTGGGCAGCCCCCGCTCGGGTCCAGGCGCCGGGGGAATCCAGCAGGACCCGTACCGCGTCGACGTACGGGGCCGCGGCGGGCCCGAGGTCGGCGAGGTGGGCGAGGACGGGCCGGCCGGCTCCGGCCCGGACGGCGGCGCCGCAGACGGCGAGGGCGATCGCGTCGTCCCCGGTGACGCGCCAGTGCGCCCAGGCGGCCGTCTGCCGGCCGTGCCAGGGGGCCGCGCCCCGGCTGGTTCCCGGTCCCTGCGGGCGGCGGCGGCCGAGGGCGAAGTCGGCGAGCAGGTCGGCGGCGGGCGCGGCGGCCGGTCCGATCCGGCCGAGCGCCCGCACCGCGTCCCGGGCGAGCGGGGTGTCCAGATGGGCGATCAGCTCGGGTGTCGCCGGAGCGGCTTCGGCGCCCCAGAGGGTGAGGACGTCGATGGCGGTCTGGCGGTAGCCCGCCCCCTGTTTGCCGCGCAGTGCGCTGCGGAGCGCCGGGACCAGGGTCGCCGGGGGAAGCTCGGCCAGGGTCGGTGCGTGCCGGCGGTCCAGCGGGGACGGGAGGGATTCACGCTCGAACGCTGAGCTCAGCCGGGGTGCGGCGCGCCGGTCTCCGAGTCCGGCCAGGGCCAGCAGGACTCGGTACTCGTCCCCGCCTTCGGCACCGGACGGTGGACGGGCGACGAAGGCGGCGAACCGGTCGGCGTGCGCGGCGACGGCGTGACCCGCTTCGGAGACCGCCTCGCCGGCCGCCCAGCGAATGTTTTCGTCCGGATCCGTGGCCGCCACCGCGAGCCTGTCCCAGTGCTCCTGGGGAGGGTTCCGGAAGAGGGTCACCATGTGGGCGGCCGCCCGCGCCTCCTCCTCGCGCCGCCGGCGTTCGCCTCTGCTCCACCACACGTCCGTGCCCCTCCCTTCCCCGCGCACGCCGCGCCGGGCTCCGCGGGCCATTTTCAGCCATCGGGTGCGTGGAGCGTCGCCGCGAGCGGGGTGATCTCAGCCCGTGAACAACTGCCGGCAAGCCGAGGGTCAGGAAGGCTCCGTACCCGACTCCCATGACCAGGAACGTCTTCGAAATGCCGGTGCTGTCCGTCCCGAAGGTGTCCAGCAGGTACGCCGACCAGGGCGCGGCGATCAGTGCGCCACCATCGAAGCCCATGATGGCGATGCCCGTGGCCATGCCGACGAGGGTGCCGCCGAAGGCCGCCGACAGTCCGAGCGTGACGATCGCCAGTGGGAACGGCACGGCGGACGCGGTGCCGGAGACTCCGGGGGAGGTCTCCAGGGGCGGCTTGAAGACGCTCCAGACGTACGCCTGGCCGATGGCGAGATGGATGGACAGAGCGGCGGGCGGAACGAGCCGGCGGCTCCGGCCCCGGGGTGCCGGGGTACGCGTTCCGGCGAGCATGCCGCGGACCGTACCGCAGCCCGGGCCAACGGCGTTGGCGGGGGCGGAAAATGCGGTGCCCCGGCCCGGGCCGCGATCTAGACTCGCCGTGCGCGCTGCCGACAGGGCACCGCGCGCCTCATACCGAGTGAAGAGAAGGGGAGCCCGGCCATGTGCACGCACCGCACCGCCGTTTTCGCTCCCCCGTCCCGGTACGACGTGATCCCGGTGTCTCGCAGCGCGCGGTGCCGGCTGCGCGGCCGTCACCGTATGCCCGTGACGCACTTCTAGATCCCTTCACGTTCCGTCCGCTTCCAGCGTTCCGCTTCTCGTACGCCGCCGCCTGCCCGGGCCTCTTCCGGGCGCGGGGCGGCGACGACGCCGTGGCCGTGTGCGGGGGGATGGGGATCGCGTCCGGGAATCGCGCCGCCCCTTTCTCTCCTCACTCGAAAGGCCTGGGCCATGCGCGCCAACGGGCGACCCCTCACCACCACTTCCCCCTCCGCCGTCCGCAATCTGGGCATCCTCGCCCACGTCGACGCCGGCAAGACCACGATCACCGAGCGCATCCTGTTCGCGACCGGTGCCACCCACAAGCGGGGCGAGGTCCACGCCGGAACGACCGTCACCGACTACGACCCCCAGGAGCGCGACCGCGGCATCACCATCTTCGCCGCGGCCGTGAGCTGCACCTGGGACGGACATCGGATCAACTTGATCGACACTCCGGGGCACGTCGACTTCTCCGACGAGGTCGAGCGTTCCCTGCGGGTGCTCGACGGGGCGGTCGCGGTGTTCGACGCCGTCGCCGGGGTCGAACCGCAGAGCGAGTCGGTGTGGCGGCAGGCCGACCGGCACGGTGTGCCGCGGATCGCGTTCGTCAACAAGCTGGACCGGGCCGGCGCCGACCTCGACACGGCGGTCGCGTCGATCCGCCAACGGCTGGGCGCCGTACCTCTCGTGGTGCAGCTGCCCATCGGCCGGGAGGACGCGTTCACCGGTGTCGTCGACCTGCTGGGGATGCGCGCGCTGCACTGGCACGCCGGCTCCGACGCGTACGAGTCGGGGCCGGTCCCCGAGCCGCTGCGCGAGGAGGCGGACCGGCGGCGCCGGCTCCTGGAGGAAACGGTGGCGGAGCTGCACGCCGACGCGCTGGAGGAGTTCTGTGCCACGTCGGCGCTGACCGAGCGGACGCTGGCCCGCGCCCTGCGGGAGCTGACCCTGCACGGGGACGGCGTGGTCGTGCTGTGCGGCTCGGCGTACCGCAACCGCGGGGTCGAGCCGCTGCTGGACGCGGTCCTCGCGTACCTGCCCTCGCCCGCGGACATGCCGCCCGTACGGGGGATGGCGGACGGCGCGGAGCAGGAGCGCGCGCCCGATCCGGCGGGGCCGTTCACGGCCCTCGCCTTCAAGGTGACGGCGACCGCGACGGGTCGGCTGACCTGTCTGCGGGTGTACGCCGGCACCTTGCGCAAGGGCGCGACCGTGCTGGACGCGGCCACGGGCCGTACGGAGCGGGTCGGCCGGATCCTGCGGGTCCAGGCGGACCGGCACGAGGAACGGGAGGAGGCGGTCGCCGGTGACATCGTCGCCGTGATCGGGTTGAAGGCCGCCCGGGCGGGCACGACCCTGTGCGCGCCGGGTGCTCCGCTGATCCTCGAACCGCCCTCGGTGGCAGCTCCGGTGGTGTCGGTCGCGGTCGAGGCCCGTCGCAGCACCGACACCGGGCGGCTTTCGGCGGCCTTGGCGCGGCTCGCCGAGGAGGACCCCTCGCTGGTGGTGCGGTCCGACGCGGAGACCGGGCAGACCGTGCTGTCGGGGATGGGTGAACTGCACCTGGAGGTTGCGGTGGAGAAGATCCGCAGCGGCCACGGGGTGGAGGTCGTCGTCGGCCGGCCGCAGGTCTCCTACCGGGAGACCGTCGTGCGCGGAGTGACGGGCCTGGTCTACCGGCACGTCAAACAGGACGGTGGCGCGGGCCAGTTCGCACACGTCGTCCTCGATGTCGAGCCGTTGGAGGAGGAGGCCTTCGAATTCCGGTCGGCCGTCGTCGGCGGGCGCGTGCCGCAGGAGTACGCGCGCGCCGTGGAGGCCGGCTGCCGGGACGCCCTCGCCGAGGGCCCGCTCGGCGGCCATCCGGTGACGGGGCTGCGGGTCACGCTCACCGACGGGGCGACCCACTCCAAGGACTCCTCGGAGATGGCGTTCCGGGCGGCGGGCAGGTTCGCGCTGCGCGAGGCGCTGCGCCTGAGCACGGTGGAACTGCTGGAGCCGGTCGTCGAGGTGACGGTGACCGTTCCCGAGGAGGGGGTGGGGGGCGTGCTGGGTGACCTGGCGGCCCGCCGCGGCCGGGTCTCGGGCTCCACCGCGCAGTCCGGGACCGCGGTGATCACGGCGTCCGTGCCGCTGGCCGAGCTCTTCGGCTACGCGTCGCGGCTGCGCGGCCGCACCCAGGGCCGGGGCACCTTCACCACCCGGCCGGCCGGTCTCGCGCCGGTACCGGCCTCGGTCGCCGCAGCCCTGCCGGCCCGCTGACCGCGCGGCGCGCCGCGCCGTTGCGGGCCGGCCCGTACCGGCCGTCCGGGCCTGCCCCGCCCGCGTTCTGCGGGGGCGGGGCGGGCCGGTGCGGTCGCGCTAGTCTGCGGGGACCCCTCGGGTCCCCGCAGACAGACAAGGTGAACATGTTCGAGCCGGTGCAGGACAATCCCTATCCCGACAGCCACGTCCTGGGCGAGGGCCCGGAGCCGCACCCGCAGCTGCGGCCCGTGCTGCCCCTGCTGGGACGCTGGCACGGCCGGGGCCAGGGCGAATACCCGACGCTGGAGAAGGACTTCCGTTACGAGCAGGAGATCACCTTCAGCCACGACGGCCGCCCTTTCCTGCGCTACGAGGCGCGCGCGTGGCTGATCGACGACTCCGGGGCCCCGGTCCGGCCGGCGGGACGTGAGGCGGGCTGGTGGCGGGTGACGCCCGACGCCTCCCTGGAGGTCGTGCTCGCGCACCCCACCGGCATCGTCGAGACGTACGTCGGACGGCTGTCCGGTGCGGAGATCGAGATCGAGACCAAGGACGTGTCGCTGACCCCGCTGGCCAAGGAGGTCACGGGCACGCGGCGCCGCTACACCGTCGACGGCGGGGAGATGACGGTCGTTCACGACATGGCGGCGGTGGGCCAGCCCCTGCAGCACCACCTCACGACGCACCTGCGCCGGCGCCCCCCGTCGTAGGCCCGCCGGCCGGTCGCCGCGGTGGAGATCACCCGGGTGCCCGGCACGGGCTGCGGGTCCTCCCGTCGGCGCCGTCGCATAGTCGTGGGAGGCCCCGTGACGGCGGCGCCGCACCGGAGGGAGTGAGGGTGGTGGAGGTCGGACGACGCACCGCGCTGGCGGCGCTGCTGGCCGCAGGGTTCGTACCCTGCTCCGGCGCCGCGGTGGCGCAGCCCACCGCGCGGGCCGCGGGCGAACCGACGGCGGACACACCGGCCGCGGGCGAACCGACCGCCGGTGCTCCACCCGCCGGTCCGCGCCCGCCGGCCTCGCTCCTCGGCAGTGAGATCCGCCGGCTGCCCATCTCGCGCAAGGTCGTGGCGCTCACCTTCAACGCCGCGTGGGACGAGGCCGGTCTCGATGCCGTACTGGCCGAACTGCGGCGGCGGAAGCTGCCCGCCACCTTCTTCCCGACGGGGGAGTTCGCCGAGGCCCACCCCGCGGCGGTCCGCGCCATGGGCGCCGCGCACGGCCTCGGCAACCACTCGTACAGCCACCCCTACTTCGACGAGATCGGTACGGCGGAGCGCGCCGAGGAGGTGCGCCGCGCGGACGCGGCGATCCGGGCGGCGTCCGGGGCCGAGCCGCTGCCGTTCTTCCGTTTCCCCTACAGCTCCACCACCCGGCAGTCCGTCGCCGACGTCAACGACCTGGGATACGCGGCGATCGAGTTCACCGCCGACACCAACGGCTACCTCGGCCCGAAGGGTGGCATGACCGTGGACGAGGCGGTCGAGCGGGCCGTCGACGCCCTCACTCCCGGAGCGATCATCCAGATGCACGTCGGCAGCACCGGCGACGGCGTCGTCCTCGACGCCGACGCCCTCCCGCGGATCATCGATGCGGCCCGGGCCGACGGCTACGAGGTCATCGACCTGCGCGAGTTCCTGAGCCCGCCGGCTTCTCCCGCTGCCGCGGGGGCCCGGTAGGGGTCGGGCCGGCCGGCTCCCGGAGCCCGTCCACCGCCCTCGCCAGCCGGAAGCCCGCGATCTGGCAGGTCACGAAGGAGACGAGGACCAGGACCACGAAGAACCGGTCGTTGATGAGTTCTGCCTGGCGGGTGACGCCCGCCAGGACGATGCCGATCGTGCCGCGGGCGTTGAGGGCGACGGCGAGGGACGAGGCGAACACCCGCTCCTCCCCCGCCAGGCGGGCCGCCGCCCAGATGCTGGCCGTCTTGACGCCGCAAGCGAGCGTCAGGAACCACAGGAAGAACAACGGGTCGAAGGCGCGCACCAGGTCCAGGCGCATACCGACCAGGACGAAGAAGACCGGAATGAAGAAGGCCATCGAGAACTGGCGGATGGCGGCCCAGACCGCCGTTTCCCGCCCGGCGCCCGGGGAGGTGTCGTCCTCGGCCGCGTGATCGCCGCGGGCGGCGCAGATGCCCGCCATCAGCGCACCGAACACGGCGTTGATGCCGAGCCCCAGGCACAGCAGCACCATGGCGCACAAGAAGATCAGCCGGAAGGCCACCGGGCTCTGCCGGGCGACGATGTTCGCGCGGTGGCCGGCCAGCCGGCGGAAGAGCCGGGCTCCCCAGGTCAGGCTCGCGGCGAAGAAGAGCAGGCTGACGACCGTGAAGTAGACGGCCGTCGGCAGGGCCGTGGTGGTGCCGGCCAGGTCCCACAGGCCCACCGGGTGGCCGGTGCCCGAACGGGCGAGGCCGAGGACCACGGCGAGGACCACGTAGAGGATGACGTCCTCGATCACGGCGACCATCAGGACGATCCTGCCGAAGGCGGTGTCCATGATCTTCAGGTCCATCATGATCCGGGAGATGACCGGAATGGCCGCGACCGCCATCGCGAGCCCCACGACGAGGGCGGTCGTCACGGTGGTGCCCGCCGGTCCCGCGAAGGAGGAGGGGACCAGTGCCGCGATGCCCGCGCCCGCTGCGAAGGGCACCACGAGACCGGCGGCCGCCACGATCGCCCCGGTGCGGCGTTCCCGGCCGCCCGCCCGGATGCGCAGCTCCGCGCCGGCCAGGAACATCAGGAGCAGCTGGCCGAGCTGGTAGATGGCGTCCAGGGCGCTGGTCACCGCCCCGGAGGCGGGGAACAGCGCGGCTCTGGCCGCGGGGGCGACGAGCCCGAGGAGCGAGGGGCCCAGCAGGATGCCTCCGACGACCTCCCCGATGACCGGCGGCTGGCGCAGGGCTCCGAAGAGGAAGCCGCATCCGTGTGCGGCTGCGCAGATCACGGCGAGGGCCGCCAGCAGCCGGATGGTGTCGATCGCTGTCATGCCGGATCACTTCCACTCGTTCCGCGGGGTGGACGTCGTTCTGCTCGGTGACACGTCGGTGCGGGGTGGAGCTGTTCGGCCGACGCGCTCGACGAGGGTGCGGAGCGGGCCGGTTCGGCGCGGTCCCATTGAATCGCCTCCGCCGTCCCGGAGTCGACGTGAGCCCGGTGCGGTTCGGGCCCGCGGGCCCGCGTACTGTCTCCCTGTTCGAACCCGGGGAGGGACATTCATGCAGGTCGGAACCAGACGCGGCTTCCTGGTCGCGGCCGCCGCCATCACGGCGTCGGCGTCCGTCGGCGCCTGCCGCAAGCGCGGCGCGAACGACGATCCGCTCGACGTGTCGGCGAGCGCGAACCTGCCCGTGGCCAGGGAGTCGGTGGCCGCCGACGGCACCACGATCGTGCTCGGTGACCCGGGCGCTCCCCTGGCGGTCCGGGTGTACGAGGACATGAGCTGCCCGGCCTGCGCCGAGTTCGAGACGGAGGGCACCGGCCCGTACCTGAAGCGGGCGGCCCGCAACGACGCACTGCAACTGCAGTTCACCCTGGGGTCCTTCCTCGGCCCGGGGTCGAAGTTCGCCGCGAACGCGCTGCGCGCCGCCGTGGACCGGAACAAGTTCGCCGAGTACCACCACGTGCTCTACAGCCACCAGGCCCACGTACGGAAGTCCGGGGGTTTCACGAGGGACCGGCTGCTGGCGCTGGCCGTCCTGGTCGAAGGGCTGCGCGGCCCGGAGTTCGACGCGGCCGTGCAGGAGACGAAGTACCGGGAGTTCGTCGAGGCCTCGGACGAGGCTCTCGGCGACTCACCCGCCGAGAGCACCCCGACCATGGAGATCAACGGGGCCCTGGTGAAGGCGGGCAGTCGTGCGCTCTACACCGACCGCAGCCGTCTCTACCAGCACCTCAAGACACCCGGACGTGGTCGCCGGGACGTTGACACCCGAGCAGATGTACGCGTCCCTGCCGGCCGCAATCCGTGCCGACTTCTCACTTCTTGACCTGCGGGATTTCCTCGGCGTCTGCCAGCGCTCGGGCGTCGCCGACCTGGCGGACGACGGTACCGTCCTGTTGCGTCCCGCCGATCGGGCGCGGTTCCGCGTCTCCTTCGTCTGACGCGGACACCTGGCATCGTAGGACTGACAACCGACGCCTGATCGGCGAGGTGACCCGGGCGGTGTGCCGAGTGGGCTCGCTGCGCTGCCTCTGGCACGTGTTCGTTGTCGTCTGCGGCCGGTGCCACGCACGGCCCCAGGCATGGACGAGGCCTGACCCTCACAGATCACTGGGGACCGCCGACCGAAGTCGGCGGCCCCTAGAACATGCTCGGACTCCCCACCCTCTCCACTTCATCCCAAACCGGAACAAGTGAGGAAGAGAAGCCGCTCTGGCCGCTTTCAAGGCTCTGGCCGGAGCTCCGTGAAGCGCGTGGGTACCAGCTCAGCGAGGGCGACGGCGGCGGTGATACGCGAACGTCAGGGCCAGCAGCAGGGGACCCCACAGGGTGAACAGACCGCTCACCGTCATCGCCAGCACGTCCCAACCTTCGGCGTACGGGAAGCCGTCAGCACCGCCGAGGCGGAAGGCCCCGAACACCCAATGGACCATCAGGGCGGTGAAGAAGAGGCCACCGACTGTCGCGGGGAGGATCGCTGCGAAGGGGGGTATGCGTCTGCCGCCGATCTTGGGGATCCAGGCGGGCACAACCTCTCCCCACCGGCGGACCAAGCCGAAGCTGAGCAGTGCGAATGCCTCGGACAGGACGCTGAGTCCGACGACGTAGGGAATGTTCCAGGGTGAGGGTGGCAGGACCTCTCCGCCCATGCCGTAGCCGAAGGCGATAGGCAGACGCCATAGGCAGACAGGCAGTGCGACCAAAGGCATCGCATGGGCTGTAGCGGCTGCCCACCGGGGAACCGGCCGTTCCGTCGCCGCCGTATTCATGTGCGCCGTGTGGGTTGTCATGCCCTCACTGTGTCTGGGCAGCCCCGGACCTGGATCAACTCTGCGAACGATCCATCTCCCCCTGAAGGCCGAGGTGTGTGCGGTCCAGAAGTTTGACTCCGTCGCTGCGATCACCCACGTCATGGCAGGTTTCACGGAACTGCGGCCAGAGCCGCTTTCTCGTAGTTACCGAGTCCACCTTCGGCGATGTCTTCCTGCAGCTACAGATTGAGCTGTCGGCCGGCGGCGACGGAGACGCCGGAGAGGCGGCGCTCGATCGTGTTGGGTGCGGTGAGCCTGCCGGCCGGGTCGCGGCCGCCGCGACGGCTGGTGCCAGCACTACTCGACGAACGCCACCAGGGTGCCGGAGCGGCCGGCGGCAGGCCGGCCTCGGCGCAAAACCTGAGCCACGCGTTCCAGTCGGCGGCGTACGACGTCCGGGGCTTTCCCGGGCGGGCGTCCTCGACGTGTCGGGTCGCCTCTCGGTCCAGCCGGTCCTCGGGCGCTGCGTCGAACCGTCCGGGCGGAGAACGAGGAGGACGAGGACGTGGGCGATGCCCTTGCCCTATTCGGCAGCAGCTGGCTCGGGCTGGCCCCGAGGCGACCGACAGCAGCAGGTCCGGACGCGATCGCTGCGGAAGTCGCCGCCACCCTCGGCTCACCCCTGGCCTCCGCAGCCCGCTCTGCAGACCTTCCAGCAGCAATCGGCTAGATGATTGATTCCAAGGCCTTAATGGTCGTAGGCGGTCAGTGATCGGATGACTGGTCCACCGGTCTTGTGGTTGTGCCATATCGCGGCGGTCAGGGCGAGGAGTCGTTGCAGGACCCGGACGGTGACCCCGGCCGGAGTGCGGCCGCCGTGCCGTTCGAGGTCGAGTTGTCCCTTGAGGGTCTGGTTTACCGACTCGATCAGCTGGCGCAGCGGTTTGAACAGCTCGGCTCCGGCCCGCTCGGGTTCACCCTTGCGGGCCGGCCGCAGCAGCCGGACGCCCAGGTCGGCGAGGTCCCTCTCGAAGGCACGGCCGTAGTAGTTCCTGTCCGCCAGCAGTGTCGGTGGTGGCCGGTTGGCGAGCAGGCCCGGTTCGATGTGGAAGATGTCCAGCAGTACTTCGCGTTCGACGGCTTTGGCTCCGGTCAGCGCGAAGGCAATGGGCAGGCCGTGCAGGGTGCAGACCAGGTGCAGGCGCAGCCCCCAGAAGAACCGTGAGTGGCTGGCGCAGTAGCCGTACTCGGCCCATCCGGCCAGGCCGGAGCGGTTCGCGGTCTCCCGGGAGCGTCCGCACTCCACCGGTGTGGAGTCCACGATCCACACGTCATCGGTCCCCAGGGCGGTGTCGGCGGCCAGCTCCCGCAGGACCTGCCTGACCAGGCCCGACGCCCGTCGCAGGCGTTTGTTCCAGCCCGGCTGCTGGGGCAGGTACGGGAAGAGATGCCGCAGGCGAGCGTGGGCGTGGCGCAGCCAGCGGGCCTCGGAGACGAAGCCCAGCAGGGCCTGCATCACCGCGAGGGTGACCAGTTCCGCGTCACTGAGCTTCGGCTCCAGGCCCACCCGCGGCCGCCACGGAGCAAGATGCGGCGAAGCCTTCAAAAGGTCATCGACCCGCACGTACAGTGCAGTTGCGAGGGTGTCTATCTCGGTCGTCACAAACTGAGAGTGGGCACCCTCGCGTCCGTGCAGCTACCCCTTGGAATCAATCATCTAGACGGGGGCCGATCACCCACGAGAACGACGTGGCTCGCATGTGCGCCGCTCTTCCGATCACGGGAGGACCGCTTCCGGACGATCCGCATACCCGCTCAGGTGCCGTCGGTCCCGGTCCGCAACCGCGGCGATCGGGCCGGCGGCACGGAGCACCACATCGAGGACGCGGTCCGGTTCAGCGGTGTAACAGTGGGTGAACCACGCCATGTTGGCCTCGACCACCGCCCAGTCGCCGTCGGCGAGCTGACCGATGTCCAGGCACACCGCGCTGGGCAGGCCGGCGGCCGTGGCGTCGAGGACCGTGCGGGCGAAGGCACGGCTCTCGGCGTCCAGCGGCGCCGGATCGAGGCGTCCGTGTACGGCGTAGCGACTGCCGGTGACGGCTTCGCCGTCAAGGACGAACAGCCGGTACTCCGCGGCGAACTCCACCACACCGCTCACCAGAACCGGCGTGGAGACGTCGAGCCCGCCGGGCAGAGTGGTCCCGTCCTCGTGGACGGCGGCGGGCAGCAGGTCGATCTTGGCCGAGGGCGGCTTCACGAAAACCCGCTCCCGCAGCTCCCGGGCCTGGCCGAGGGTGGTGAGCCGCACGCACCGACGCACGAGGGGGTGCGGTAGGTGCGTCAGCCAGTCGTCGGCCGGTTCGAGCAGCCCCAGGCCCAGCGGGCCGGCATGGCGTGCGGCCGCCCGGGGACCTCCGTACCAGTGCACCTTGCGGCCTTCGACACCTGCCGCCCGGTCGGTCACGTCGTAGCCGCGCCAGGCCGCCGCCCGCGCGATGAGTTCGGCGGTCGAGGTGCGGGCAGCGGACAGGAGGAGGACAGACGGGGTACGGGCTTCCATTCCCGTGAGCCTAACGAACCCGCTGTCGACCGAACGAGCGCCCGAATACTCCAGCCCCGCGGGGTGACGGGCCTCGTCGGCGGTCTTTCACCGGAATCAGTCAGGAGCTCCGCGCCTGAGACCTGGGTTGACCGCATTCATCCCGTCACCCTGCAAGGTGATTCGTCGAACCGCGCACCGCCGTCACCAGGGAGGCACATGGCGCGGCGGGGCAGCACCCCCCGCCCCCCGAGCCGCTCGGAAGCCTGGGATGTGCCGCGCCAGCTGGGCGAACACCGGCCGGTGATCCGGTATTCAAATCATCTGTCCGTAAATCGACCGCCCGTTGGCGACCCTCCTTCGGACATGCCAGGCTCGTCTTCAGGGAGCGTCAGATCGCAGGCACTGAACCGCAATCACCCTTGACTCGAAGGTGAAACTTGTCATGCGTCACCACATCATCGCAGTATCCGCCCTCAGTCTCCTCTGTCTTGCAGGCACCACGGGTCTCGCGGAGGCTCAACCCGCCGGTGTGCACAGCCCGTCCGCGATGGTCTTCACCGTTACCCAGGGCCCCGGCGCACCCACGGACACCGTCATGCGCGCGTCCACCCTCAGCTGCGCCTACACCGCCGAGGGCACCCACCCCGCCCCGAGGGCCGCGTGCGACGCCCTCAACGCCACCGACGGCGAACTCAACCGCCTGCTGGCAACACCGAATACATCGCGGACATGCCCCATGTACTTCGACCCCGTTACGGTCACCGCGGACGGCGTACTGCACGGCAGGCGCGTCGCCTGGAAACACACCTTCTCCAACGCGTGCATGATGTCCGCGACCCTGAACGGGAACCCGGTGTACGCGTTCTGACTTTGTACGGCCGACCGTTCGAGCTGACGGACGGCCCGGGAGCCAACAGGCACCCGGGCAGTCCTCCGCAGTACAGACCGGAGGAACCTACGCCTGAGCGAGCCCGCACCTCTTCCCCGGTACGGAAACGGCAGCCGCCCTCGTCTGTCCTGGCGGACAGACGAGGGCGGCTGTACCTGTCCGGCGATGGAGCACCGGTGACGGACGGGCGGACGGACGGTGTGTGCGTCACCGGCCGGGTGGACGCGGCCGGGGGCTCAGCGTGCCGCGGCCGCGCAGGGCTGGATCGCGACGAATTCGGTGTAGTGGTCGCGGTAGGTCTCGGTGAACGTCAGCGGCGGGCACAGCTGTGCCCGGCGGCGCATGTCGGCGGCATCCTCGGGCAGGATGTAGCGGGCCTTCTGGTAGTCGCGGACCTCGGCGGCGAATGCCTTGGCGTAGGCCTCGTGGGAGCTGAAGCCGAGTTGCTGTACGGTGCGCACGTTGTCGTAGCTGCCGACAAAGCCGGAGATGTAGCGCGCCTCGCCGAGTTCGACAAACGGCAGCCGAGGCACCCGTCGGCCGGTGCGGTCCTCGGTGATCGCGTTGCCGATGGCGTCGCGGACGACGGTGCCGTTCTGAGTACGCAGCTGCGTGCTCGTCGGCGGCGGAGATCCCTTGCGGACCCAGTCGTGCCCCTGCAGGAAATGCGCGCGCAGCGCGGGTACGAAGGAGGCCGGTGTCGTCTGCCTCACCGGGAACGGCAGGTCCAGCGGCGCGTCCAGCGGATCCGGAATGTGCGGACTGCCCGCGACGACGTAGAAGCGGTAGCGGTTCAGGGCGACGCCTCGGTCGGTCAGGTTCGTGGAGTCGTCAGCTTCCGAGTTCACGATAACGATCTTGCCGTCGAAGCGGCCGGCGACCAGGTCGGCCTGCGGGTCGAAGCCCTCCGTGGTGATCGGCACGGCCAGGTCGAACACGCCCGCAGCGGCGCCGGCATGGACCAGGCGGAGGATGGGGTACGAGCTGTCGGAGAAGCCAGTGACGTACTTCCGGGACACTTTTCCGACCATCGAGCGGCCACCCGAGGAGAGCGCCTTGGCGAAGTCGGTGATGATCTCGTCGTCTACCCTCGCTCCGTCCTCCTCGATTCCTCCCTCGATGAACGTGCCGGGGACGGACGGATCGAGGATGCGGTTACCGAGGGTGCTCCAGCCGACGCCGGCGTGTACGAATCCACGGCGGAACAGGAAGTCCTTGCCGAGGTAGACGTTGAGCGCGCCGAGGCCCACCACGAAGTGCGGCGGCTCCACGAGCACGGTGCCGTTGGAGCGGTTCGGTTCGGCCGGAGCGCTGATTCGGTAGGGCACCCGGAACCGGCCGGTGGACGTCCGGCCTTCGAATACACCGTCGTACTGGACGTAGCGGATGCCGCCGTACGACCCGAGGGGCGTGGTCGTCGGACGGCTGAGCCGATCCTCGGTCCCGTTCTGCGGGGGGTCGGCGGCGTCGTGGGGGACAGCGACCGACTGGGGGTGACGGGGAACGGCCTGGGCGCCTGTTGCCGGCAGGGCAGGCATGAGTGCCGCCAGCAGCAGTGCCGACAGCCCGAGCCGCCTCCGGCGGAAGCGCCCCGGCTGCGGGAGGGGGTGGGAAGGACCGGCCGGCTGGTCGGGTTGTGACCGCCACGGAAGCGTGACTGGGCCGTTGTATCGGAACCACTGCCAGAACATCGGGTGCTCCTCCTTCTACGCCGGGGAACACTCATCCGGTGCTCTGGCGCTGGAGCCAGCCGACCACTCCCCGTCCGGTTCGGCCTACCGGCCTCGCCCAACGGAGCGATCCGCCTCCCCCGTCTGGGCGTCCCGCGGACGCGGTCGCCGGCCCATCTGCTGGCCTTCCTAGCTCCGGTCACGGCCGAGGAGCGGGACGCGGGTGCCAGCCCTGGCCCGCCGGACCGTCAGGAAGTCCACCGGGCCCGCCGAGGGTGACGAGCCCCACCACGAACTGGTCGTCACCGGCAACTTCCTGATCGGCTGGCTCTCCGCTTCTGGCCGGAGGGATCCGGCGCAGCCTGGCAGTACCTGTGTCTGAGCCATCCATGACAAGTGGTGTGGTTTGGATGGGGAACGAGGCCTGTCGGAGATCGTTATGCGTCCGGTCTGGGCGTCCGATCGGGTTGGCGAGGCCGGCTTACCCGGTGTGGCTGACACCACCTGGCGGGACTCCGCCTACATTCGCAGCGGATCAAGGAGGCTGTGATGGCGGATCATCCGAACATCGAGGTGTTCAAGCGGGCCATGAATGCCTTTGCAACAGGCGACATGGACGCCCTCGCGAAGGTGTTCCACCCCGATGTGGTGTGGCACATGAGCGGCCACAACCAACTGTCGGGAACATACCGTGGCCGCGATGCCACGTTCGCTCTGTTCCAGCGCGAATTCCAGCTGACAGACGGCACCTACCGCCCCCAACTCCAAGACGTGCTCGCCAACGACGAGCACACGGTTGCCCTGCTCCACGCCACGGCCTCACGCGAGGGCAAAGAGCTCGACATGGACTACGTGATCGTCTTCCGCATCCGGGATGGCCAGATCACCGAAGCACGGGGGCTGTGGTCCGACCAGAAGGCGTACGACGGGTTCTGGTCGTAACGACGAAGCTGTTTTCGTGCCGAAGGTCATATGCGGGTTCAGGCGGCTTGGGTGAGGTTCGCGGTGGAGACTGTGGGGGTCTTCTTCTGCTGGGTGATGCGGCGGGTCATGAGGGTGATGGCGGCCCAGGTGATGAGGGCTTCGGAGTGCTGTACGAGTCGTTCGTAGTCGCGTGCGTGGCGGCGGGCGTGCATGAGCCAGGCCAGGGTTCGTTCGACGACCCAGGCGGGGCAGGACGACGAATCCGGTGGCGTCCTTGGGCCGGCTGACCGTCTTGATGGTGAGGCGGAGGTACTTCTTCGACCAGTCAACGAGCTGCCCGGCGTAGGCGGAGTCGGCCAGACGATGGTGATCTCGGGGTGCATGAGGCGGAGGCGGAAGAGGACTTCCTTGGCGGCGTCGCGGTCGGTCCTATCGGCGGGGGGACCATGACCAGCAGCGGGAGGCCGCGGGTGTCGACCACGATGTGTCTTTTGCGGCCGTTGATTCTCTTTTTCGCGGCGTCGTAGCCGCGTGAGTCCTTGCCGACGGTCTCGGCGGCTTTCACGCTCTGGGAGTCGATGACGGTAGCGACCGCTCGGGGGCCTTTGCCCATGTCACGGCGGATGCGTCCGTGCAGGTGGTCGCGGATCTGCCCCGATCACGCCGGCGGCGGTCCATCTCGCCATGAAGCCCCAGACTGTGTGCCATGGCGGGTAGTCGGCGGGAGGGCTCGCCATTTGCAGCCAGTGTCGACGACGTAGCGGATTGCGTCGACGATCTCCCGTCTGGGGTGTTTTTCCGGGGCCCCGCCGGTCTCGGTTTCACAGGCCGGGACGGGCAGGAGGGGTTCGAGCAGGGCCCACTCTGCGTCGGTGGTGTCCGAGGGATAGCGGCGAGCTCGCATCAAGATGTCCTGTGACAGTTTGACGGGGGTGGTGGCCCGGCTTCGTCGGGCCACCACCCCCGTGCAGGTCAGGCGGTTGCGATGAGGTCGAGGGTGGATTCGATCGAGTTGAGCTGGGCGACGATGTGCTTGACCCACTTGTCGCCCGGGTGGGCGGCGGCGTGGGGCTGGACGGTGCCGGTGATGAACCGGCGGAAGGCGGTGAGTTTCTCGTTGATCACGGCCCGTTCGTAGGCTTCCAGGGCTGCTCGTTCGGCTCCGAGCTGGTAACCGTCGGCCCTGGTCCAAATGAGGGGCGGCCAGCCGTTCGCGCCGATGATGTCGCGCAGGCTGGCCAGCCCGGCCCGTACTTGGCTGGGTGAGAGCTCGCTGGCCGCGGTTAGCTGGTGGAAGAGAAGGCCCGCGGGCCTTGCCTCGAAGAGGATGAAGCGGAGTGTGTCGGCGTGCCGCTCTGCGGCCTGGCCCCGGCGCCGTGAGGCGCGGGGCATGGCTATTAGCCGGCCAGGAGACGGGCGAGTTCGCCGTCGACGTCGACCTTGCCGGTGTCGACCGCGGTCTCGATCCAGTCCAAAGTCGCCCTCACCCTCGACACGTTCTCGTGCACGATCGCCTTCTCGTCCTCGCCCAGCTGACGGTCCCGCAGGCCCGGGACAGTGCGGCCGGCGGACGCGACGAACGAGTGGCAGGCGGCGACAGGTCGATGAACTCCATGGTCCGCTCGATCCGGCGGACCGCCGGCGCGACCGGGCTGGTGCTCTCGAAGTGCTCGCGGGCCTGACGTCCCCGCTCGACCTGGGCATGATTGACCTGGTGGCGGGCGGTGTCATCGGACATGGCCTTGAATGCGACATCGGGCCTGCGCAGCAGGCCCGTGGTGACCTCGGCGGCCACCGCCTCGTCACGGGTGAGTTCTTCGACGGCCCGGACCCGGTCTTCCCGGCTGACCTGGGCGGCGACCGCCGGGCGCCGCAGAAGACCGGTGGTCACCGCCGCGGCCACCTTCTCGTCCCGGGTCAGCTCCTCCACCACCCGGACCTTGTCCTCGGCGCTGACCTGCGCTGCCACCGCGGGGCGGCGCAGGAGCTCGGTGGTCCCGCGACGACGTCATCGTTCCTGGCCAGCGCGTGAATCGCGGTGATCTTCTCCTCGGGCGAGACCGGACTCATCACGCTCTGGCCAACGCGTCGGGACGCGTCGTCCACCGACCAGTGGGACTTCCCCTCGGGCGGCGTCGCGATCGTCGCGAACCGCTGTTCTTCATCCTCGATCCGGGCCAGCACCCGGTGGACCCTGAAGGATTCTCCCGGCCTGCGGTGTTCGGCCGGCCACCGTGAGGCGGTCCACCTCGCGTTCTCGAGCGTCGACAGAGCCAGACCGATGTCCTCGGCGAGGCGGATCATGGAATTGCGGACCGTCGCTACCCTCTCGCCCCCGGAGCTGCCACCGTGCTCACGCAGGGGCTCGATCTCCAGGGCGCGGTCACCGATGACGAACATCTCCTGGGAGTGTCGTTCGACTACTTCGCGGAGCTCGGCGACGATCTGCTCGTATCGCCGCTGGCTGACGCTTCCGACCTCGTTGTGATCTGCGGGCATGTGTTTCACCACCCAGAGCGGGCCGGCCGCAGCTCTCAAGACCACGACGGAAGCGGCCCGCGTCCCTGACAGCGTCGAGCCGTAAAACCGCTGATCACAACAAACCGCATGGAACTGAATGGAATTGGACAAAGCGTGACCGCATGGACGTTCGCGCTGCGGTTACCGCGACCGTTCACCGAACGATTCGTTCCGGGCCCGCCAGGCCCTCACCTTGCATCGGCCCGAGCAGTAGAGGGCGTTAGCCCTCCGGTCCAATCCGGCGATCCATCGGACCCCGCAGACGGTGCACTCCGTCAGACCGACACCATCCCGCACCGCTGCGAGCCGCTTCCGCAGCCGCTGCTGGCGACGCCACGACCTGGAACGACAAGCCGACGAGCAGAACACAGCACCCCGGCCAGCCCCCGGAGCCAGAACCTCATCACACCCCTGGCACCGACGCTCACCAACCCGCCCGGCGCCAGCTGACACCTCACCAGACTAGGCCGTCCGGCCAGCCAAATCAGGGGAGCGGAAACAAGTACTGAGGGGCCGGCGCGCACGGGGCGAGGCGCCGGCCCCTGGAAAGGCCGCTGGATCGGGCGCTCCGGAGGCCTTGGTATCGGGCGCTTTCGCAGCCGGCAAGCCTGGGCGGCGGACCTCGAACGCAAACGATTGATGGAATGGGACGCCCCCGAATTCGACGAGGCCAAGCAGGCCGGCGACTCGTCCTGGTGTGCGGCCCCAGGGGTTGGGGACGTCCGCGGTCCGGATCGCGGCGCTGATGACGGTCGTGGCCACGGTGGTTCCACCTGGAGATGCGCGAGGGGGTCGCCCGCCGTCGTCGACCCGGATGTCGTGGCCCGCTCCGACGGCGGTGCGCTGCGCCCCGGCCTGGTCCGCCGCGGCGCCGCCGACGTCGCCTCCCAGGCGATCACCTTCGCGCGGTTCGCCGCGGCGGCGCATCCGGTGCTGGTCAACGGGGTTCCCGGGGTCGTCGCGATGGCGGAGGGCAGGATGATCTCGGTCATGGCGTTCACCGTCCAGGACAGCAGGATCACCGCGCTCGACATCCTCACCGGCCCCGAGCGCCTGGCCCGCATCGACCTGGGCGTTCTGGTGGGCTGAGGCGCCGGCAGCGGTCGTGCGGTGCGCGGGGCCCGGGGCGCCCCCGCGCTCCGCACGGCTGCGGTCCCGGCCGTACCGGCTCTACGATCGCCTGGTGATGGAGACTTCGAAGCCCGAGCCGGGTGCCGGCCCCGGTACCGCCCTGGTCCTGATCGACCTGATGCCCCGTATCGTGGCCCTGCCGCTGGCCCCCCACACGGGCGAGGAGGTGGCCGCGCGGTGCGCGCGACTGGCCGAGGCGTTCCGGGCCGGGGGCCGCCCGGTGGTGGCGGTGCGGGTGGAGCGTCCGAACGTGGCCGAACAGCCGCCCGGCAGCGGCTTCGTCGAGGGCATCGTCCGCCCCGGCGACATCGAGATCGTCAAGCGCACGGTGGGCGCCTTCCACGGGACGGCCCTGCACGAGCAGTTGCGCGGCCTGGGTGTGGAAAGGCTGGTCCTGGCCGGGCTGGTGACGACCATGGGCGTGGAGTCCACCGCCCGCACGGCGAGCGACCACGGCTACGAGGTCGAGTTCGTCGAGGACGCGATGTCCGCCTTCGCGGCGGACGAGCACGCGTTCGCCGTAGGAAGGATCTTCCCGAGGTTCGGCGAGGTCCACGCCGCGGCCTCCTACCTGAAAGCCCTCGCCGCGGAATAGGCAGCCGTCCCCGTGGTGGAGCGAAGGCACGGACCCCCGGCGAACCGGATGGAGAACGAGAACGGCAGACTGGGGCCCATGGACTCAGGACTCGCCGCGCTGCTGGGCGCCGCCGTCGGTTCCGCCACCACCCTGGGCGCCGCGATCGTCAACGGCCGTGCCCAGGCCCGGTCCCAGCACGCCCAATCGAGCCGCCAGCACCGCCGCGACGCATGCGCCCGCTACCTCAGCGCTCTCCACGACCGCGACATCGCCATGGACGCCGTCCTCGACGCGCTGCGTTCGGACCAGCCCGACCTCCCCGACATCGACGAGAAGACAGGCCGTTTCGTCGCCCTGGCCCGCGAGGTCCATCGCGCCGTCGAGGTCGTCATCCTCGAAGGGCCGGCCTCCCTCGCGGAAGTCGCGGAACGCGTCACCGTCGCCTCCAGCGAGCTCTCACACGTCATGCGACGGATGGCCGAGAGCGCCCGCGCGGGAGACACCACCCGCAAGGCCGAAGACATCGCCCTCGCCGCCGGACGGGAGCGAATCCTCTACCAGGCGGTCAAGGACTTCCGCCTCGCGGCCCGCAGCGCCATCGGCGCGACCGACTGACCCGGGTATCCTCGGCCCGGTCCCCAGACCGAAGGGAGGGTGGCGGTGCACACCGTGCCCTGGGTCCATGTCGTGCCCGAGCAAGGCGCCCTGCCCGTCGGTCTGCTGCTGACCGGCAGGACGTACGTGGCGCGCGTCGACGGCCGGCAGATGCGCGACACGGACGCCGTCTTCCAGCAGTTCTACGACGGACTGAGGCTGCCCGACTACTTCGGGTGGAACTGGAACGCCCTCTTCGACTGCCTCCGCGATCTGCACTGGCTGCCCGCGGACCAGTACGTACTGATCGTCGAAGCCGCGGACGAGGCGCTGTCGGGCGACGCCGCCGGACGGCGGCAGCTCTTCGGGACCCTGCTGCGGGCAGGGCGGCGATGGTCCTCCGTCAAACGTCCCGAGGGCATCGACCTGAGCCGACTCGTGGTCGTCATGTCCTGCGACCCGGCATCCGTTCCGGAGCTGCAGGAACAGGTGCGATCGTGCTGGGAAGAGACCGTCTCGTCAGAGGGACGGCTTCCCGTGAGGGCGATGTCAGTGGGCGCCCCTAGCGTTCGGGCATGATCTTCACCGCCACTCAGGACCTCCTCCCGCCCGTTCCGCCTGTGCAGCAGCTCGATGCCGCGCCCCCGGGGCTCGCCGAGACCGTCGAGCTGACGGCTGCCCATCTCGACTCCCACGCCGAGACCGTGGCGGTGTTCGAACGTGTCCTCGACGGGCTGGTACGGCAGGCGCACCGCGACCGCAACGCGCTCGCGGCGGCCCTGTCCACGGCTCTGGGGCACCGCTATCCCGAGGAGGACACCGAGGCGCACCGGCTCACCCCGGTGGACGTGGTGGTGGCCGCGCTGCTGTGGCGGGTGGCGGGGTACAGCCTCAAGCCCGAGTCCGTACGCCGGCAGCGCGGGCACGAGGAGTGCGCGCAGGGCGGGCTGGAGATGGTGATCGCGGCGCGGGTCCGCGAGATCGGGTACGCACTGCGGTCCGGCGGCCCCCTGCCCTTCCTGCTGGCCACGCCGACCTGGGACACGGGCACGCTGGAGGCGGCCGAGCTCGTGGAACGGCTCGTGGCATACCGGCGGTTGGGCGTCCGTCCCGGACCCGCCGACTTCGGGCAGGCCCTGCTGCGCGTACGGCGGGACGATCCGGCGGCCGCCGCGGCCGCCTCCCGGCTCGGGACCGCCGAGGGCGATCGGCTCGCCGCCTGGCTCGGCCCGGACGGTGAACCGGGCGCGGCGCGCCGCCGGGTCGTCATGCCCGATCCGGGGGCGCACCGGGCCTGGTCGCGGATCGGCGCGGCCGTGCCGCAAGTCGCCTTCGTGAGCGGCGAACGGCCGGCCCTGCGGTGGGAGTTCCCGGATGCGTTCCAGTGGCTGCGCCGCCCCCACGAGGGGTTCACCCAGTGCTACCACCATCACGCCGGCCATGCCGTGCGGGCGTCGGTCCTGCCCGAGGACCGGGACACCCAGGCCGCATGGCTGCTGCCGGGCGTGACGCTGGCCGCGACGGCCAGCGATCACGGCAGCGCCTGGATGCTGCCGCACCTCGCCCTGCTGGGCGGGCCGGCGGGGCCCGGGCTGCACTCCGCCATCGCGGCGGGGATGGGCGGGCGGTACCAGGAGAGCCGTCGCCCTGCGGTGGAGGCCCTGCTCGTACTGGCGGGCCGCGGCGACCTGGACGCCCCGCTGCTGGGCCGCGAGCTGGCCTCGATGGTGACGCTGGGCACGGTCAAGCCCAACCGGCTTGCGGACGCGGCCCGTTCGGCTGCGTCGGCGGGCGCGTACGCCACGGTGTGGGCCGTCCTCGCCGATGTGCTGCCGGCCCTCCTGCCTTCGGTACGGGGTGCGGGCGAGGTGCTGGCCGTCGCCGCCGAGTGCGTGGAGCGCTGCGGGGCCACGGGCCCCGTGCCGGCAGAGGTGGCGGCAGCGGCGGCCCGCGCCGGGTCGTCGCGCCTGGTCACCGAAGCCCGCCGCCTGACCTCCGCACTCACCGGCCCCTGATCCACCCCCATCGCGGTGGCACCGATCCCCGACGGCGGGGCGGGGCGCACGCACTGACGCTCCCTCACGGGTCGTGACGGAGGGAATTCGGCAGGTAGTAATTAGGTGAATTCCTGACTGAATTCCCGTCAATAAGCATCCGCTTCATATCTCGATTTGATAACAACCCTCTCCGGATGGCCTGGACCATTGCAGCGCAACGCGCGTAACTCCCCTTGTTGCATTGGAAGTTGATTGTTCGTCAAATCAGACCGACAAGTAACGGAATGATTTCTCGAAGCGGACTCCCGTTTGTCCGAATTCTCCGCGGCATTCGTCTGGCAGGCTTCCGCGCACCCAGTCTTCCGACCATGATTTGAGGTGCCCATGACGGGACGACGCAGACGTCGCGCCGCCGCCGACCACCGCCGCAAACCGCGGAGGTTGATACTCATCACCGCCGCCACGGCAACGGCGGCGGTGATCGCCGCAGGCATCGCCTACTCCGGAATCGGTGACGGCGCCCAGGCGGCAGCGCCCGTACAGGCCGCGGAGGCCGCCGCACCGGCCGCCGCCCCCGCCCGGGACCAGGAGCCCGAACCGATCGCCGCCGCGCCGGCCAACGAGAACGCGCGCGGCATGGTCTACGACGGCCTCCAGGCCGCACCGAAGGGCGACCGGTGCGTCGGTGTCTACCGCACCGACACCGGCCTGTGCACCCACGGCCCCGACGCCCCGCCGAAGGGCGTCGACATCACGAAGGAGATCCCGCCCGCCGTCAAGGAGACGGCCCCGGCGGCAGACCCGTCCCGCCCCGCCGCCGAAGACCCGGCCACCAAGGAAGGTGGCGGGCGTCCTCAGGACGCGCCCGCCGCCGACGCCGCGGCGACGAAGGCGACCGCGCCCGAACCGGCCGCCACCGGCGGCAGCCAGGCCGTCGCCGCGGGCCCCGCGGGCCAGACGGTCCAGTGCGACGGCGACGGCAGCACCGGCAACCGCGTACAGGTCGTGTACGTCCACGCCCCCGGCAAGGACCGCTACTCCGAGTACGTCGCCTCGTTCCGCAAGTGGGCGGCCGACGCCGACCTCATCTACTCGGCGAGCGCCCAGGAGACCGGCGGCGTACGCCACATCCGCTACGTCACGGCCGCGGACTGCACCCCCACGGTGCTCAACATCGAGCTCCCGGCCTCGGCCCTGGCCGAGTTCAGCGCGACCAACAACGCGCTCGCCGCCAAGGGCCTCGACCGCCGCGACCGCAAGTACATGATCTTCGCGGACACCCAGGTCTACTGCGGCATCGGCACCTTCGCGGGCGACGAGCGGCCCGGCCAGGCCAACCAGAGCAACTTCGGCCCGTCCTACGGACGTACGGACTCCGGCTGCTGGGGCGGCCACACCGCGGCGCACGAGCTCGGGCACAACCTGGGCGCGGTCAACAACAGCGCCCCGAACACCAGCCGCGGCGCCCACTGCACCGACGAGTACGACGTCATGTGCTACTCGGACACCCCGTACTACCCGCAGATGCGCAACATCTGCACCAACCAGGCGGCCGAGAACATCCTGGACTGCAACCACGACGACTACTTCCACACCAGCCCCAAGGCCGGAAGCTACCTGGCCACGCACTGGAACATCGCCGACAACCAGTTCCTGATGCGCACGAAGGGCGGTACGGATCCGGGTCCGAACCCGAACCCGACTCCGACCCCGACGAAGAAGCCGACGCCCACGCCGACGAAGCAGCCCGGCGGCGGCCCGACCGCGACGGCGGCCCAGATCCAGTCCAACTCCGTCGTGGTGAGCTGGCCCAAGGTCGACGGTGCCTCCTGGTACCAGGTGCTGCTGAACGGCAAGCACCTGACCTGGGTCCAGTCGCAGGCGCTGCGCATCTACAACCTCCAGCCCAACACGTCGTACACGGTCACCGTCTCCGTCCGCGACGGCGCCGGGCGTGACAGCGGACCCGGCAAGGCCGCGTCCTTCAAGACGCCGGGAGCGGGCGGCGGGACGACCGCCCCGGGCAGCCGGTACACGCTCGGCAACGGCAGCACGGGCATGGCCGCCGAGGTGTGGGGCGGCCGCACCGCCGACGGCACGGTGCTCGTCGGCGGTCGCGCCAACGGGTACGCCCAGCAGCAGTGGTTCTTCGACGACGCCGGCAACGGCCAGGTCCGCATGCGGTCCGCGGTCTCCGGCAAGTGCCTGCAGCCGGGCGGATCGCCCTCCGCCGGCATGTGGGTCGCGCAGCAGCCCTGCGACAAGGGCAACGGCGCGCAGGCCTGGAAGCTGACCTCCCGCGGTGGCGCGGTCACCGTCACCGACCCGAGCGGCGGCTTCGCCCTCACCGTCAGCAACCGCCCCTACTACGGGAACTGGCTGCTCGACCTCCAGCGTGCGGACGGCCGCGCGGCGCAGGCCTGGACCCTCCAGAAGGTCGGCTGAGCACTGCCGCGACACGATGTCACGGCGCCCGGGCCCCTTGCGGCCCCGGCGCCGTGACGCCCTGACGCCGTGAACCCGCCCCGGCGGACGGCCGCCCCGTGCGGCCGTCCGCCGGTTCCCCTCATCTCGACCGGAGCACTCCGACGATGCGCATACGAATCGCTTTCTCGGCCGTCCTGACCGCACTCGGCCTCATGCTGCTGACCCCTGTTGCGGCCCACGCCCACGGAGACACCGTGAAGGTGGTGGTGACCGGGCAGCGGACGGGCCACGTGACCGCCGACATCACCTGGGAGAACGACGGGGACGCCGTCGACGAGGCGGTCGCCGCGACCGTGAACGCGGTCAGCGTCGACGGGTCCCGCACCATGGGGCCCTGGCGCCTGGTCCGCGATCCCGCCGCGGCGCCCGCCGGCTGGACCACGGCCGAGACCCTGCCGCCGGGCTCCTGGAAGGTCAGCGTCGACGTGGGGTTCCCGGCCCTCGGCCACGGCGACCTCGAAGTCGCCGTACCCGTGGTGGACCCGGCTCCCGGCACCGGCGCGCCGACCCCCTCCGTCCCGGCTCCCGGAACGCCGACCGCCGGACAGGCCTCGGCCGGCGCCCCGTCGGCCGCTTCGCCCTCGACCGCCGCCCCGGCCGCGTCCACGGCGCAGGTTCCGGCCGCCGAAACCGAGGGGCACGCCGTCTGGTGGACGACGGCGGGTGTGGCGGCGACCGCCCTCGCCGGGGCTGGCGTCGGTCTCTTCCTGCGCCGCCGCCGGACGCGCCGTCGGCTGGGATAGCAGAGCCGTCGGCTGAGATGGCAGAGCCGTCGACTAGGCCGTGGTGTGCCGGAGTTCGGCCTCCACGGCCTCGACGAAACGTTCCAGCCCCTGTGGGTTGATCCGTAGGAACAGGTTCGGCTCGATGAGTTCCAGCTCCATGACCACCGGTTCCCTGGCCTCGTCCAGCGCCAGGTCCACGCGGGCGAACAGCAGGTCGCCCGGCGCGGGAACCGCGGCCAGGGCCGCCCGCGCCGTTCTGAGCTCCGCCTCGGAGGGCTGGTACGGGGCCGCCCCGGGGTGCGGCACCCGGGAGTTGTCCGTCACCCCGGCTTCGGTCAGCACCGGCTGCTTGCGGATCGCGTGGCTGAAGGTGCCGGCGAAGAAGACCAGGGCGCGTTCCCCCTCCTCCACGAGGCGCAGGTAGGGCTGGACCATCGCCGTTCGGCCCTGGTCCAGCAGCAGCCGGGCGTGGCGCACGGCGTCCGCCCGCCGGCCGGGCTCGTACCGTGCGGTGTCGCGCGCGCCCGAGGAGACCGTGGGCTTGACCACCACTCCGTGAGGCCGGTCTAAGTCCTCCTCCCCGCAGTGCCCGCCCGGTTCGATGAAGCGGGTCGCCACCACCGGGACCCCTTGCCCGGCGAGTTCCCGCAGATAGCGCTTGTCGCTGTTCCAGCGCACCAGCGGCGCCGGGTTCCACAGGCGGGTGACCCGGGCCGTCGCGTCGGCCCACGCCAGGAACTCCTCGAGCCGTTCCACGTAGTCCCAGGTCGACCGGATGACCGCCAGGTCGAAGCCGTCCCACTCCTTCGGGTCCGCGTCCCAGGCCACGGCTTCCGCGGACGTGCCCGCGGCGCGCAGGGCCGCCAGGATCAGCGGGAGGTCCAGGTCCTCGTCGACGCCGTCGCCGCTCGTCACGATCGCGATCCTTGCTGCACTCATGCGGCTGTCCCCTCGTCATGTGGCGCGATCACTCTTCCATGCACGATCCGCCGGCGGGAGGGAACCCGGCCGGTGGGACCGTGCGTCGTACCGGGCAACGTCGTGCTCATGGCTGCGGGACGGGGAACGGGTCCGAGGCGGATGGGCGGGGCGGCAGTGGTGGAGCGGGCCGACAGCGGTGTGTGCGAAGGCGACCGGCCGCGCCGGGGTGACCGGTGGCATCGCGACGACCGGTGGCGTCGCGGCAATCGGTGGGGTCACGGCAATCGGTGGCGTCGTCGCGCCGGGTGGCGCTGGGGCAGGGACGCGCGGGGCCGCTCGGCCTGGACGCGTGGGCGCGTCCCGGCGTCACTCGCCGTACTGGCCGCCGGCCTCCTGGTCTTCCACCGGGCGGTGCCCAACGGTGTCGGCCGCCTCGGCAGCCTGCTGGAGGCCTTCCTGCCCTGGCTGGGCCTGGCGGTTCCGGTCCTGCTCGTACCGGCGCTGGTGCGCCGCTCGGCCACCGCGCTGCTGGCCCTGCTGCTGCCCGCCGCCGCGTGGGCGGTCCTCTTCGGCGGGCTGCTGCTCCCCTCCGACGGCGGCCCCCACCACATCACGGCGGTCCAGCACAACGTCAGCGACGAGAACCCCGACCCCGCAGGCACCGCGGCCGGCCTGATCCGGGCCGCGCCGGACCTCGTCGCCCTGGAGGAGCTGACGCCCGCCGCCCTGCCGGCCTACGAGGCGGCCCTGGCCGGGGAGTTCCCCCACCACGCGGTCGAGGGCACGGTCGGACTCTGGTCGAGGTATCCGCTGACGGACGTCCGGCGCCTGGACATCAAGCCGGCCGGGATCGGGGAGGGCTGGAGCCGTGGCCTGCGGGCCGGCGTGCGCACGCCTCGCGGCGAGATCGCCGTGTACGTCGCCCACCTGCCCTCGGTGCGCATCCGGCCGGGCGGTTTCAGCTCCGGCCCGCGGGACGAGAGCGCGGGCCTGTTGGGCGCAGCCGTCGCCGCCGAGCGGCTGGACACGGTGATCCTGCTGGGCGACCTCAACGGCACGGTGGACGACCGCGGTCTCGCCCCGCTCACCTCGCGGCTGCAGGCGCCCCGGCGGGGGCTCGCCTTCAGCTGGCCCGCAGCCCTGCCGGTGTCCCGGATCGACCAGATCCTGACCCGTTCGGCGACGGCGGCCGAGGTCCGGACCCTGCCCGCGACCGGCAGCGACCACCTACCGGTCGCCGCCCGCATCACGCTCGGCGCCTCATAGCCGGATCACGATCTTTCCCCGGACGTGGCCCTCCCTCAGGTAGCGGATGGCATCGGGTACTTCGGCCAGCGGGTAGGTCCGGTCGACGACGGGGGTCACCGAGCCGGCCTCGATGAGCTCCGTGAGGACCTCCAGGTCGGTGTGGTGGTGCTCCATGGCCGCGACGGTGCGCAGGCGGTGGCCCACGAACGGGGTCATCAGGAGCGCGCCCAGTTGCCGCTCGTTGCCGCCGATCCACCGGCCGCCCCCTTCCCCGCCGACGATGACGAGGGTCCCGCGCGGGGTGAGGGCACGGCGGAGCCGGGAGACGGGGCGGTTGCCGGCGATGTCGAGGACGAGGTCGTAGCGGTGGCTGCCGTCGACGGGGTCGTGCTCCGTGTAGTCGACGACCTCGTCGGCGCCGATGGAGCGGACCAGGTCCGCCTTGGCGGCGCTGCACACCCCCGTGACGCGGGCGCCGAACGCCTTGGCCAACTGCACGGCGTACGTGCCCACTCCGCCGGACGCGCCGAGGACGAGGACGGACTGCCCGGCCCCGACCCGTCCGACGTCGCGCAGGGCCTTGAGCGCGGTGCACGCGGAGACGGGCACGGCGGCGGCCTGTTCGAAGCCGACGTTGCGCGGTTTCGGTGCGAGCGCGTCCTCCTTGGCGCAGGCGTACTCGGCGAACGACCCGTCGCAGCTGCCGTACACCTCGTCGCCCGGCCGGAAGCGGCTCACGTCCGCGCCGACGGCCTCCACCCGCCCCGCGAGGTCCATGCCGCGGACGCGCACCTTGGGCGCCCGCAGGCCGAAGCCCATGGCGCGCAGCGCGTACGGCATGCCCGCCATCAGGTGCCAGACGCCCTGGTCGACACCGGCCGCGTGGACCCGTATGAGCACTTCGCCGCGGCCCGGCACCGGCCGGTCGGTCTCTTCGAGCCGCAGGACCGCGGGCGGTCCGTAAGTGTCCTGGACGATGGCCTTCATGAGTCGTCTTCCTCTGCCTCGGTCTCGGAGTACTGGAACACCGCGTCGAGCGGTACCGCGAACACGCGGGCGATCTGGAAGGCCTTCTCGAGGGAGGGCGAGTAGCGGCCCTGCTCGATGGCGATGACGGTCTGCCGGGTCACGCCGATGCGGCGGGCGAGCTCGGCCTGCGTCATCTCGCCGTTGGCGAAGCGCAGGGCACGGATGGTGTTGGTGACCTTCGTGGGCCTCACCACGGCTGGAAGCCCAGCCGGTAGGCGGCGATCTTCGCCGTGGATCCGAGGAGCGCCGACAGGACGAACCCCAGGTAGATGGCGTTGGCGATCCAGAACTGGTCCGCCTCGGCCATGGCCAGGACGAGCCCGGCCACGCCGCCGATCACGACGAAGGACTGTCCGATGTACTCGCCGAAGCGGTGGATCTCCCGGTCGCGCTGGTCCTTGGTGTTGTCCTCCTTCGGCCCGAGCAGTGCCACCGTGACGTGCAGGGCGATCGAGGCGACGATCGCCGCGCCGACCGTCCACAGCAGCGCGGCCTCGTACGGCACCTGCGCGAGCGGGATCTCGCCTGCCCGCCCCAGGATCACGGCCAGGTACGCCCCGTAGGACACGACCGTCACCACGATCATGATCCACGCGCGTTTCTCCTCTACTGCCACAGCCACTCCCCATGTAAAGAAAACCCGACACCTGCAGTGTCAAGCAAGCGCAACACGGTGTCAAGATTTCTATACATGCCCGTGCGGCGAGGGCCTGCGGCCGTACTTCGAACGGTGTTCCGGCCCCGCGGGACGGCCTACGGCGCGTCGAGGAGCTCGGGGCCGTTGTTGCGGACGTTGTTGACGGCGGTCGACACCGCGCGGACGTCCAGCACGCCGCCCGCCGGCGCGGCGAGGAGGGAGCGCAGCTCGTCCGGGTCCTGGTGGGCCGGGTCGAGCCAAGCCTCGTAGTCGGCCGGGGCGAGGGCGAGGGGCATGCGGGGGTGCACGCGGCCGGCCGCGTCGGTGGCCTCGGTGGTGATGATGGTGCAGGTCGCCCACCACGCGGCCGGATCGTCGTCGTCGGCCACGGAGGGGTCGCGCCAGAACTCGTACAGCCCGGCCATCGCCATCACCTCGCCGTCCTCGGGGCGGATGAAGTACGGCTGCTTGTACGCCTTCGCGGTGCCGGAGGCCGGAACGGGCTGCCACTCGTAGAACCCGTCCGCCGGCAGCAGGCACCGGCGCTTCGCGAAGGCCCGCCGGTAGGCCGGCTTCTCGTGCACCGTCTCCACCCGCGCGTTGATCATCTTCGCGCCGCCGGTCGGGCTCTTCGACCACGACGGCACCAGTCCCCACCGCAGGGGCCGCAGCCGTCGCTCCAGCAGGCCCGTCCCGCGGTCGGCGCGCTCCAGCACCGCCCACACCGCGTCGGTGGGGGCGACGTTCCAGCTCGGCTCCAGCACGTGCCCGGGATCCGGGGGCGCCGCCTGGAAGAGGCCGGACAGGTCTTCGGGGCTGCGGGTGGAAGCGTAACGGCCGCACATGCCGTCCACCCTGCCACCTGAGCCGGCTTCCCGGCGGGTACACGCCGCGGTACGCGGACCCCGACAGAAGCGGAGCGCAGACATCCGCGCGGGACCGGCACCGGCTCGCCGCAGGTGGCGGCCGGTTTGCGGAACGGCCCTGGCGGGCAGACGGAGGCACACATTGCTCGCACGCATCGGACGACGGCAGGGTACGCACACAGATGATCACTGTCGGGGTCGAGGAAGAGTATCTGCTGGTGGATCCGGACACCGGGCTGCCGGTCCCCCGCGGCGCCGCGGTGCGGGTCGCAGCCGGCCTCGATCCGGTCTCCGCGGAGGACGACGTCCAGGCCGAGCTCCTCCAGGCCCAGGTCGAGGTCGCCACGCCCGTCTGCACCGACCTCGGGGAGATCGGCGGCCACCTGCTGCGCCTGCGGCACGCCGTCGGCTCCGCCGCCGAGTCGACCGGCTGCAAGGCGGCGCTGAGCGGGACCGCGCCGGTCAAGGGGGCCACACCGGTACCCGTCACACCCGTGACCCGCTACCTGGCGATGCGCAACCACGCCGCCCGCCTGGTCGACGAGCAGCTGATCACGGGCATGCACGTGCATGTCGGAATCCCGGACCGGGCCCAGGGCGTCGACGTGCTGAACCGGATCCGCGTATGGCTCCCGACGGTGCTGGCGATGTCGGCGAACTCCCCGCTGTGGGAGGGTCACGACACCGGCTTCGGGAGCTGGCGCACCGTCGTCTTCGGACGGTGGCCGGTGAGCGGACCCACCCCTGTCTTCCGTGACGACGCCGACTACGACCGGCGTGCGGCCGAACTGGTGGAATCGGGTGTCATCGCGGACACGGGCCAGCTGTACTGGCACGCCAGGCTCTCGGAGAAGTACCCGACGGTCGAGATCAGGTGCGCGGACGTGCAGCTGCGGGCCGACGACGCCGTGATGTTCGCGGGCATCGTGCGGGCACTGGTCGCCACCGCCCTCGACGAGGCCGCCTGCGGGGTGCCCGCGCCCTCCTTCACGCAGGAGATGATGCAGGCCGCGACCTGGCAGGCCGCCCGCCACGGCGTGGGGGGACCGCTCGTCGGGCCGGACGGAGCCCGCCTCGATGCCCGCGCGGCCGTGGCCCTTCTCGTGCGCCACATCCGGCCGGCGCTGGACGAGGCCGGGGACCTCCGCGAGGTGACCTCCCTCGTCCACCGCCTGCTACGGGACGGCACCGCGGCCGACCGGCAGCGCAGGGCACTGTGGGAGGGCGGCATGCCGGCACTGATCGACCTGATCACCAACCAGAGCACCGCTCCCTGAACGGCGCGCAGCGCTCTCGTGGTGCGCCATCGGGTGCGGGACCCGAGGATGGAACCAGTCCCCCACCCCGCTGAAGGGAGCCTTCCCGTGCTGGAACGCGAGCGTCCTGACGACGAGGCCGAGGTCCGCCGGCGCCCCGCAGGCCCCGGTGCCGAGCCCCGGAACCGGACGGCGGCCTCGTGGCCACTGGCCGCGGGAGACTACTGGTTCGGCGGCGAGGGCGGGGAGGGCGGCGGCGGCTCCTGCGGCGCAAGAGGCGCGTCGACGCCCCGTTGATCTCTCCGCCGGCGGGGAAGGGGCGGAATATGCCACAAGCCATCGCCCCACTGCGCGCCCTCGTCCGCCGTCACCGGGAACCCGCGGTCGTGCAGACCGTCCGCTCGACCTTGGCCGCCGTCATCTCGTACGTCGTCGCGCTCCGGGTGAGCGACGAGCCCGCCCCCCTGACGGCTCCGCTCACCGCACTGCTCGTCGTCCAGGTCACCCTCTACTCCACGCTGACCACCGGAATCCGGCGGGTCAACTCAGTCGTGGCCGGGGTGCTGCTCGCGATCGGCTTCAGCGCGCTCGTGGGCCTGACCTGGTGGAGCCTCGGGCTGATCATCCTGGTCTCGCTCATCATCGGGCCGCTGGTGAAGGCCGGGGAGTTCGTACCGGAGGTCGCGATCAGCGCGATGCTGGTGCTGGGCGTGACCAGCGTGACGGACACCGCCTGGGACCGGGTGCTGGAGACGCTGATCGGCGCGGCGGTCGGTCTGCTGTTCAACTTCCTGTTCGTGCCCCCCGTGTGGATCGGGCCGGCGAGCGAGGCCATCACTGACCTCGCCCGGCGCATGCGTGCCCTCCTGGGCCACATCGGCGACCAGCTCGCCGAGCACACGCCGGTCGAGAAGGCCGCCGCCCACCTCCACGAGGCCCGTCGGCTCGACAACGACATCGCGCTGGTCGACGCCTCGTTGCGGCAGGCGGAGGACAGCCTGCGGCTGAACCCGCGGGTGCGTGAGGGACTCCTGTTCCGTCTGGTGCTGCGCACCGGGCTGGACACCCTGGAGATCTGCGCGGTGGTGCTGCGGGTCTCCTGCCGGACCCTGACGGACCTCGCGAAGTCGCACCAGTCGGGTCCGCTGTTCCCGCCGCCCATCGCCGGCGCCCTGCGCGAGCTGTACGCGCACCTGGCCATCGCCGTGGAGAGCTTCGCAGAGCTGATCACCGCGCAGGTCAGCGCCAACGCCGAACAGGCCGAGGAGAAACTGGCCCGGGAGCTGACGACGGCCCGTGCCAGCCGGGACCACCTCGCCGTGCTCCTCCAGGAGGAGGCGGGTGTCCACCCGGGGGCGTGGCAGCTGTACGGGGCGCTGCTCGCCGAGGCGGACCGGGTGCTCGACGAACTGGGCGTGGACAAGCGCTCGGAGCGGCTCATCGAGGAGCTCGACCGGCACTCCCGCATGCGGCGCGAGCGCTATCCGCGGCTGCACCGCCTGACCCGGCGGTTCTTCTCCCGTCCGGCCTGAGCCGGGGCCGGGCCACGCGGTCCCCTCACCGACCCGCCCGCGCCCGGGCGCCCGATCCGGCGAGGGGCGGCGTGTCCAGGCCCGCCCCTCGCCGGAGTCCCGTCAGGAACTCGCCCACGGCCTGCGTGGCGGTGCGCGAGGGGATCCAGCCGAGCTCCTCCCGGGCGCGGCCCGCGTCGAGGAGCGGCAGCCGCAGGACGGCGTCGAACAGGCCGGGGGCGGCGGGCACCAGGTACATCCGCCAGGCGGCGGCGAGCGCGGCGCGGGCGGCCCCGGCGGGCAGCGGCACCGTACGGGCGTTCAGCAGGCGCGCTATGGAAGGCATGTCGAGCACCGGATCGGCCACCAGGTTGAACGGCCCGCGGACCGGGCGGACGACGGCCGCCCGGTAGGCCTCGGCGGCGTCCTCCGTGTGCAGGGCCTGGAAGCGCAGGCCGCTGACGGCGGGTACGGCCGGGACGAGACCGGGGCGGATCAGGCGCCACGGCAGGAGCGGCCCGGCGAAGATGCGCCGCTGTTCGCTCGCCGCCACTTCCTTGAACAGGAAGGCGGGCCGCATCCGTACGACGCGCAGCAAGGGGTGGGCCGGCTGGTAGCCGTCGAGGTAGCGCTCGAGGTAGGCCTTCTCCCGGGTGTACGCGGCGCCCGGCCAGCCGTGGGTCGGCCAGGATTCGTCGACGGGGCGGCCGTCGTCGGGGCCGGGCGAGTAGGCGCCGACCGAGGAGGCGTGGACGAGGGCGTGGACTCCCGCGCGGGCACAGGCCTCGAAGACCCTGAGGCTGCCCAGGACGTTGGTCCTCCAGGTCTCCACCGGATCGTGGGTGGGCTGGAACTTCCAGGCGAGGTGGACGACGGCGTCGGCCCCCGCGAAGAGCTCGGTCAGGTCGCTGCCGCCGGGGTCGATGTCGGCGGCCGCCCACCGCACCCCGGGGACGTGGAGGCCCGGCAGGCGCCGCGCGACGCCGAGGACGTCCGTGACCGACCGGTCCTGTGCCAGGGCCCGGACCACGCTGGTGCCCGCGTTGCCGGTCGCACCGGTCACCACGACCCTCATGACGCCCACCGTCCCTTCCGGCCGGCGCGGCCCTCGTGCCTACGGGTGCTGTGCGCGGTGTTCATGACTGCTCCTGCGGATCGGCGGGGCGCCGGCGCCCCGGCGGGGATCACGGTCACCCCAGGTGGTAGACGGCGAAGGCGCGGTCGATCACCGGCATCGCGACGTTGCGGACCCGCACACCGCCCGCGGTCAGGCCGTGTTCGGTGCCCCGGTGGGCGTGGCCGTGCACGGCGAGGTCGGCGCCGGCCTCGTCCATCGCCTCGGCGAGCAGGTAGCTCCCGAGGAACGGGTAGATCTCCGGCGGCTCCCCGGCCAGGGTGTCCGAGACCGGCGAGAAGTGCGTGAGCGCGATCCGTACGCCGCATCCCGCGTCCGTCACATCGCGCAGCGCGCGGAACAGCCCCTGGGCGCACCTGCGGGTGTAGCCGATGAAGGACTTCATCTCGGGCTCGCCGAACTCGCTGCCGCTGCGCCCGGCGAAGCCGCCGCAGAACCCCTTCGTCCCCGCCACCCCCACCTTGACCCCGTCCAGGTCGAGGACCACGCCCTCGCCTTCCAGCACGCTCACCCCGGCCTCCACCAGGACCCGGGTCACCGTGTCCTGTTCGTCGCTCTGGTAGTCGTGGTTGCCGAGCACGGCCACGACCGGGACGGGCAGTTCGGCGACCTCGGCCGCGACCACGCGGGCTTCGGCGGCGGTGCCGTGGCGGGTGAGGTCCCCGGCGAGGAGCAGGACGTCCGCATGGCGGGGCAGCGTCTCGAAGGCCGGCCGCAGGAGTCCCTGGCTGTCCGGCCCGAGGTGGATGTCCCCGACCGCGGCCACGCGGATCACTTCAGCACCTCCACGTGCTCCGGGGGGTCCGAGTGGCCCACCACGACGTCGGTCAGCAGGGGCACGCCGGCCAGTTCGGCCTCCGCGATCTGCCGCACCGCGGCCCGGCATTCGGGCGTCGAGACGGTGCCGGACAGGACGACGGTGTCCCCGCGCAGGTCGACGCGGACGCCCAGTTCGGCGATGTCGGCCGCGGCGAGCCGCTGCCTCAGGTGTTCGATCCGGTACTCCACCGGCTCTTTCACGGAGTCTCCCTCCCTGACCGGGGCGGCTTCGCGCCGTCTCCCGCCATCAGCGGCCGTATCGCGCCCGTCATCCCGGCGCCGCGGTGGCCCGGCGTACGCCCCGGGCTCCGCTCCGGCAGGCGTCCGGTGGAGCCGGCGACGGCTCGGACGCCGGCTGATCGGCCGGCGCAGCATCGGTCAGCAGCCCGCTGCGCAGGTGCTGCAGGGTGCGGTTGAGCAGGCGCGACACGTGCATCTGCGAGATGCCGAGGAGCTCTCCGATCTCGGACTGCGTCAGCTCCTGCCCGAAGCGCAGCGAGAGGATCTCCCGGTCGCGTGCGGGCAACCGCTCCAGGAGCGGTTTCAGGGCCTCCAGGTCCTCGATCCGCTCGTAGGCGGGCTCCTCCCGGCCCAGGGCGCGCTGGGCCGTGCCGGGGTCGGCGTCCTCCTGGACGCACACGTCGAGGGAGCGGGAGGAGTAGGCCTGGGCGGCCTGGCGGCCCTCCGCCAGCTCGGTGTCGGTGATCCCGAGGTGGGCGGCCAGTTCGGCTTCGGTGGGGAGCCGGCCCATGGCCTGCTCCAGCTCGTCCGAGGCCCTGGCCAGGCTCTGGCGCAGCTCCTGAAGGCGCCGGGGTACCTTCACGGCCCAGCTGGTGTCGCGGAAGAAGCGCTTGATCTCGCCGGTGATGGTGGGGAGGGCGAAGGAGGTGAACTCCACCCCGCGCGTCACGTCGTACCGGTTGATGGCCTTGATCAGGCCCACCGTGCCGACCTGGACGATGTCCTCCATCGGCTCGCTGCGCCCGCGGAAGCGGCGGGCCGCGAACTTGACCAGGCTGAGGTTGAGCTCGATGAGGGTGTTGCGGACGTACGAGTACTCCGCGGTCCCCTCGGTCAGGGTGCTCAGCCGCCGGAAGAGGACAACGGAGAGGGAGCGGGCGTCGGCCGTGCTGGCCTTCAGGGGCTCGACCAGCGGATCGACCGGGGCGCGGCTGTCGGCGTACGAGGGATGAGCGGTGTGCGACGTCTTCGACGTGTTCGGAGTCATGAGAGGGGGCCTCCGCCTCCGACGGGGATGTCGGACCGTACAGTCGACTTCACACCGGTTTATACCCTTTGATCCGCTGCCGACTCGCCATCCGCCGCGTCTTTTGCCCGGCCATACCCCACTGCCGTACCCCACCGCGGCATACCCTGCTGCGCAGGCATGACGACCGGCGCAGTGGGCAGCAGCCGTGCATGACCAGAGCGCAGCAGCAGACGCGTCGGCTGCTGCTGCGCGGCCGGGCCGGGGCCGTCACACGCTGCCGGGACTTCACCCGGGAGGCGCTCGCGGACTGGCAGTGGATCCCGGCCTGTGACCGGCAGCCGGGCGGCAGTAGGTCCCCCGTCCAGGAGCAGGGGGAGGACGACAGGTCCCCCGTCCAGGAGCAGCGGGAGGACGACGAGCGGGCGCGGCGCCGGGAGCGGGTGGAGGACGTGCTGCTCATGGTCTCGGAGGTGGTCGCCAATGCGTGCTTGCACGCGGGCGGCCCCAGCGAGCTGGTTCTGCGTCACGGTGCCGACGGGCTGCTGATCGAAGTCACCGACGACAGCCCCCACCGCCCGGTGCTGAATCCTCCCCTCGATCCGGCCCTCCCCGGAGGCCACGGCCTGATGGTGCTGGACCGCCTGTCCCGCAGCTGGGGCTGGCGGCCCGCCGCCTCCGGGAAGACCGTATGGCTGGAGGTACCCCCGCCCTGACAGCCGGGTCCTGTCCGGCTGCCGCCGACGCTCCCCGGGCGGGTTTGACCATCCCCCGAACGGTAAGGCGCGTCCCATGAAGGCACCTCCCTCCGATGAGCTGGATCTTGCGGCCGAGGACAGAACCCGGCTACCGCAGGACCACACGCAGGCCATTCTGGAGACGACCAAGCGGGTGGCGGCGCTTCTGAAGGCCTCGGGGCAGCCGTTCGCACTCGCCGGCAGCGTCGCCGCGTTCGCGCACGGCGTGCCGGCCCACTTCCAGCACGACACCGACTTCTGCGTGCGTCCCGAGGATTCCGAGGCCGTGATCAAGGCCCTGGAGGACGGCGACATCGCGATGCGCCGCGCCCCCGAGGACTGGCTGGTGAAAGGCCGGTCGGGAGGGGAGGAGATCGATCTGATCTTCGAGCTGGCCAGGCGCCCGGTGAGCAGCGAACTGCTGGACCGGGCGGTGCTGTTGCCGGTGGACTCGGTGTGGATGCCGGTGCTCTCGCCGACGGACCTCATGGACAGCAAACTCGCGGCCCTGTGCGAGCACTACTGCGACTTCGGGGACCTGCTGCCGATGGCGCGGATGCTGCGGGAGCAGATCGACTGGCAGCGGCTGGACGACGACCACCGGGCGGCGCCCCTGGCCGACGCGTTCCTGTACCTCCTGGAGCGACTCCGCGTCATCGCCCCCCGCGACGGGCGGTGAGACGGCGGCGTAGGGCGGAGAGCGGACACGGACCGCTGACAGGACCGCGGACACGGACCGCGACGGGTGCCGAGGTCCGGCACCCGTCGTCCGTGGCGGCTTAGGTCGTCTTGCCTCGTCCGGTGACGAGGTCCCGGGCGCGGTCCACCAGGCCGAGGCCCGGGGCGATCAGCTTGTTCGCCGGCGGTGTCGACGGGCTGCCCGGGTGCGGGCGGGTCGGTGCCAGCTTCTTCGCCCGGCGGATGCTGTCGCCCAGGTCGTCCAGGTCGCTCTGCGGGCAGTTGTGCCGCAGGGCCGGGAAGAGGTTCTCCTCCTCGTCCTTGATGTGGGCGAGCACCTCGATGCGCAGTTCGTCCACCCGGCTGCTGAACTCGGCGCCCTCGGGATCCAGTTGCTCGATCTCCTTGAGCAGCTTCTCCGCCCGGGAATGGTCCGCGAGCTCCTTGTCGGCGATCCGGTCACCCCCGTCCAGATGCTCGCGGATGGCCGGGTAGAGGTACTCCTCCTCCGCCACCGAATGCCGGACGAGCTCGATGGTCAGCAGGTCGGCCAGCTCGCGCCTGCGGTCCCCGTCGATGGCGGTGCGCAGTTGCTCGAAGTAGTCCTTCACCTCGTCGTGGTCGGCGGTCAGTTCCCGCACGACGTCTCCGCCATGTCCCATGATGTGCCTCCGGATTCCAGGTCGTCCGGGCGGTCCCCGCCCGGCCTTACGGGTCCGCACCTGCCCCGAAGGAGACGGCTCATGCCGCGCCGCTACGCGGCCTTGCCGGTGCCTGTGTACGCGCCCGAACCCGAGCCGCCCAGGGCCTCCAGCAGTTCGTCGCGGGTCATGCCGGAGCGGCCGGGGATCCCCGCCGACGCCGCCTTTTCGTACAGCTCCGCCTTGGTCAGCGATGCCAGGTCGGACGTCTGCGTCCGGGCGCGTTTCTTGCCGCCCGCCTTCCGGCCGGCGTCCTTGCCTCCGCCGCGGGCCCGTTCGACGCTGGCGCGCAGTGCTTCCGTCAGGTCGACCACATTCGTGGCCTCCGCCGGGAGTTCGGCCTTCTCCACGGTCTCGCCCGCACGCTTCGCCTCGACCAGGGCGGCCACCTTCTCCTGGTAGGTGTCGTGGAACTCACCGGGGTCCCAGTGCATGCCGAGGGCGGAGATGAGCTGCTCCGCCATCTTCATCTCCTTCGCGCCGGTCTTCGTACCGGAGGCGGCGGGAAGGTCGGGGACTTCCTCCCGGGGGTCGCGGATCTCGTCGGCCCAGTGGAGCGTGTGCAGGGTCAGGATGCCGTCCTCGGACTTGAGGGCGACGAGGTACTCGCGGGCGCGCATGACGAAGGTGGCGACACCGGCCCGGTTGCTCTTGGCGAGGGCCTGTTCGAGCAGGGCGTAGACCTTGGTGTACTCCTTGCCCTTGGGGCCGAGATAGTAGGTCCGGTCGAAGAAGATCGGGTCGATCTCGTCCAGGTCCACGAATCCGCTGATCTCCAGGATCTTGGAGCGGCCCGGCGCGATGTCGTCCAGTTCCGCGGGCTCGACCAGGACGTACTCCTCGCCGGTGTCGTAGCCCTTGACGATGTCGTCGAGCTCCACTTCCTTGCCGGTCCGCTCGTTCACCCGCCGGTTGCGGATCCGGTCCGAGGTGCCGCGTTGCAGCTGGTGGAAGTGGATGGTGTGGCTGTCGGTCGCGGTGTACATGCCGATGGGGACGCTCACCAGCCCGAAGCTCAGAACTCCCGTCCAGACCGGTCGGGCCATGCTGATCACCGCCTTGCCGGAGCTCCCCGGTCACGACGTCTACCCGCGCCCGCCAGCCCCATGCCGACGGGTGTCAGCCCTATGCGGACAGGTCGAGGCGGTCCTGGGCGGCCGTGACGGCGTCGTGCGCGCGGAGGCGGCCCATCAGCACGCACAGGGTGTACGTCACGTCGTCCATCTCCCGGCGCGCGTCCTCGCTCCCGGGCTCCGCGCCCAGCCTGGCCCGGCAGGCCCGGAATCGGGCGAGGACCTTCTCGGTCAGGGCCCGGTTCGCGCGCATGGCCACCGGCGCGGCCGCTGCGGACGCGGGGCACACCGGGCTGCGGGCGGCTTCCACCGCGTGTCGCAGGGCCCGCTCGACAGGGGCGGGGAGCGCCGCCCCCTGCGGTGCGGCGACGACGGCCGCGGCCAGCTCGGCGGCCGTGACGTGGGCGGCCGCGGCTGCCGAGACGAGGACGACGTGGGCGTCCCGTGCCGAGCACGGCGTCATTGCCATGATCATCCCCACCGCCCGGGCCACCGCCGGATCGCCGACCGCACGCCGGCCGCCTGTCATCGTCCCCTCTGCAACATCGGAGGGATTTTCGGTCGAGGAATGACGAATACGAGGAACCATGCGGGATCATCCCTTCAACCGAAGGCAGACGGGGGCCAGAACGGAGTCATGAAGGGTTTACCCTCGCGTACTCGGCGTGCACCTGCCGCAGGCAAAGCTTCAGCCGCCACCGCAGGCGGAACCGTCCGCGCCGGCCCTCCGGCCTCCGGCTCGCCGGCTCTCCGTGAAGGGCGCGCTCTCCGTGAAGGGCGCGTCAGTCGGCGGGCCCCTTCCAGCGGGCCGGCCGTTCGTCCGCTCCGGTCGGGCCGACCGGCCGGTCGAGGCGGCTTGCCTCGTCGGTGTCCGCGGCTCGCGTGGTCCCGGGTTCCCGTTCGGCCTGGTCCTCGTCCCGGGTCCGGGTGCCCGTCCGCGGCCTGGCGCGTGGTGCGGGGCGCCGGGCTTCGCCGTCGTGACCGTGCAGCGGGACTCCTCCCGCGCCGCCCTGGTCGTCCATGGCAGACCCCTTCCTTCCTGTTCCGTCCCGGCGCCTGCCCGCGCGGCGGTGCCGGAAACTTCCGGCCGGAGGCCGGGCGCCTCCCCGTGCATGAGCGGGACGTATCCGGGGAGGCGCCGGGGAGACAGTGAGACCTGTCCGCCCCGGGCGGGCAGCCTGCACGGAGAGGCATGAGCCATGGCCGAGGAAGAGATCTGGGGCTACCACCCGACCTCCGGACACCAGCCGGGCCTCGAACTCGTCGGTTACAAGGTCGAGGCCACCGACGGCAGCATCGGAAAGATCGACAAGCACTCCGATGCCGTCGGCGCCTCCCATCTCGTCGTCGACACGGGTGTCTGGATCTTCGGCAAGCACGTACTGCTCCCGGCCGGCACCATCCAGCGCATCGACACGGCCGAGAGGACGGTCTACGTCAACCGGACCAAGGAGCAGATCAAGGACGCCCCCGAGTACGACGAGATGAAATACAGTGGTGAGGCGAGCTACTTGGAGCAGTTCGCACGGCACTACAGCCAGTCCCACATGTGAGGACCGAAGGCCCCAGCAGGGGTGCGGCGTCCCGTAGGCGGCGACTGGGCGTCGTTCGTGGATCCGGGCGCGCACGACCCCCGGCGCACGGTTCAGGGCGAGTCCGTCCTCGGCGTCGGGCCTGCCCTGGGGCCTGGTGTCGGGCACGGCCCCGAGGACGGCACCCGGCCAGCGCTCCGCGGGCCGGTTTAGGCTGACGGCCATGGACGAGCGAGGGCGGAGCTACCGGTACGTGGGGCCGGTTGACCTGCGGGCGCTGGTCCGGCCGGAGAGCGAGGGCCGGAGGGTCGGCTCGGCGGCGGACTTCGACGCATGGGCGTCGGCGCTGGCGCCGGAGGAGCTGGCCGAGCCCTTCACCTTCGTCGTCGACACCGCCGGTGTCCTGCGCCTTGCCCCGCGCCGCAGTGAGCACGTGGCGTGCGCCGGCGGGGGACCTGTCCTGGGCGCCGGTGAGATCGGCTTCCGCCGGGCGTCCGGCCGGTGGGTGGTCCGCGAGGTCAGCAACCAGTCCACGGGCTACTGCCCGGACGCCGGTTCGTGGACGGCCGTCGCGGACGCGCTGGACGCCGCCGGGATCGGGCACCCGCCCGGGTTCACCCACGAGGTGGTGTTCCGCCGGTGTCCCGCCTGCCGGGAGCTGAACATCGTGCGGGAGGAGCACTTCGTCTGCGTGTTCTGCGACGGGGCACTGCCTCGGGAGTGGAACGTGGATGGCTTCGGGCCCGGGCACGTCCGGGGAAACGGCTGAGACGGCCGGTACGCCCGGTGCCGCCGGTGCCGGATCCCCTCCGCGACGCTTCCCCGGCCGCGGCCTACGGGGTCCCGAGCAGGTCGATGACCGGCGCCAGGCCCCCGGGGCGCTGGTCGACCGGCAGGTGGTCCACGAAGTGCACCGCGCAGCCGAGTGCCCGCGCGCCGCCGTCCGCGTGGCGGTCGTCGCCGACCATGAGCACGTCGGCGGGTGCCAGTCCGAGCCGGTCGCAGGCGACGCGGAAGATCTCCGGGTCGGGCTTCTGGGTGCCGAGCTCGAAGGAGAGCACGTAGGCGTCGACCAGCTCGTCCAGTCCGTGCGCGCGGAAGACCGGGCGGAGGTCCCAGCCGATGTTGCTGACCACGGCCACCGGCAGCCCCCGCCGCCGCAGTTCACGCAGGGTCGTCGCGGTGTCCGGGTAGGGCCGCCACGCGGCGGGGCTCATGTGACGGTCGTAGAGCGCCTGCAGCAGCTCCGGCGCCGGCAGACCGGCCGCCTCGGCCAGTCCGCCGTAGGCGGCGCGGTGCCGGCCGGCGCTCATGTCCCGCTCGTTCCAGAGGGTTTCGAGGTGTGCGGGCACCTGCCGGGGCGCCGGCCCGCCCGGCAGTGCGCCGTACTCGGTCAGCCGCCGAGCGGTCTCGCCGAACTCCTCGCCGGCCAGCGGTACGCCGGTCGCCGCGAGGGCGGCGGCGAGCCACTCCTCGGTCGACTCGATGCGCAGCAGCGTGCCGGAGAAGTCGAACATCACTCCTTTGATCATGTGGTGATCGTAGGGCAGGCCGGTTCGGGCGGTCGCGGTCAGGTCGTCGGATGCAGCCGGGACGGGGTGGGCGGTGAAGCCTGCCGGTCTCCCTCCGCGCCCGCGAGGGCACTGCCCGCCAGCCAGGTCCGCCAGTCCATGTTCCAGTCGCCGAAGCCGTTGTCGAAGGGGGCCATCTTCGCTCCGCCGCTGTTCACCACCTCCACGATGTCGCCTTCGCGGACCGTGTCGAAGAACCAGGCGGCGTCCTCGGTGCTCATGCCCGTGCAGCCGTGGCTGACGTTCTCCTCGCCCTGCGCCGCGACCGACCAGGGGGCGGCGTGGATGTACTCGCCGCTCCAGGTCACGCGCGTGGCGTAGAGGACGGGCAGGTCGTAGAACTCCTTGGTGCCGCGCTGGATGCCGACGGTGTCCCCGCGCATCCGGACCTTGGGCTCCTTGCGCAGTACCACCTTGATGCCGCTGCGGGTCCTGAAGCCCGCCTTGCCGGTGGTCACCGGGATCGTCCTGATGACCCGTCCGTTGCGGCGCACGGTCATCCGGTGGGTGGCGGAGTCGGTGACGGCCTCGATCCGGTCCGCGATGGTGAACTGCACGTCCTCGGACGGGCCTCCGTAGTCGTGGTCCCCGACCTCGACCCCGTCGAGACCGCTGCGCACGCGGACCACGGTGTGCGCGGGCCAGTACGTCCGCGGCCGATAGTGCAGGGTCGAGTCGTCCACCCAGTGCCAGGCGCCCTCGACGTGCGGCTCCGAAGTCACCTGCAGCGCCTGCTCCAGGCGGGCGCGGGCCGGGAAGTCGTCGGCGGGCACCGGCCTGCTGAGGGAGGCGGTCACGATCTCGCCCGCCCCGTACGTGCCGGGGCCGGGACCGAACTCGACCGTCAGCCTGCCGCCGTCCGCGGGCGGTGCGGTCCGGAAGGCCATGGTCACGCCGACCGGGGTGCCGCCCGCGTCCTGGGCGCCGACCTGCACGGTGTAGGTCTCCCCCGCGCGCAGCGGCTCGGTGTTCAGCCAGCGCTCGCTGTGCGGGCCGAGCTCGCCGGCCAGACGGCGGCCGTGCCCGTCCTGCACGGTGACGTCGGTGAGCCGGCCGGCGTCGGCGAGGGCGATCTCGAGCGGCCCGCCGGCGTCCGTGGGAAGCACCTCCTGCCGGGCGGCGCGCGCCGCGTCGCCCTCGCGCAGGGCGGGCTCCTTCAGTACGGACCCCACTCCGCGGGCGGTGGCGAGCACCCGCTGCTCCTGCCAGCCGCTGCACAGTCCGGGCCGGAACATGCGGACGGCGCACTGCTCCTCGCCCGCCTCGTGACCCTCCTCCAGCACCCTCCCGACCAGCAGCGTGACCGCTGCCTCCCGCGGCGGACCGCCGAGGGTTCCTTCCGTCGTGTCCGCATCGGGCGCCCGGCCCGGCGCTGCGGCGACGACCAGCATGGCCCCCGTCACCGCGGCCACGGCACCCCAAGTCCTGGTCGGTCGTGTCCGTCGCATTCGTGGCATAGCCGTATCAAACCGATGGAGGGCCAAAATGATGATCATGGACTCGGCTCCGGGGCCGAACTGCCTTCCAAGAGAACTCGTACGGAGCACAACCGCCCGGCCGGGCCGACCGGTTCGGGCCTCGCATCGAGGCGCCGATACCCAGGTGCCCTCGGACACCCCGCCCACCGACAATGCGCCCATGCCCATTCGCGCAGCACACGTGAACGAACTGACCGCCCTCCGGGACATCGAGAGGGCCGCCGGGATCTGCTTCCGGGACATCGGCATGCCGGAGATCGCCGACGACGAGCCGTTGACGCTCGGCGAGCTCGGCCGCTACCAGCGGGCGGGCATGGCCTGGGTCTCGGTCGACGCGGCCGATGCCCCGGTCGCGTACCTGATCGCCGATCGCGTCGACGGCAACCTCCACGTCGAGCAGGTGTCCGTACACCCGGACCGCGCGCGCCGCGGGATCGGCCGGTCCCTGCTGGAGCACCTGGCCGGGCTCGCCGCGCGCGACGGGGTGCCCGCCCTGACGCTCACCACCTTCACCGAAGTGCCGTGGAACGCCCCCTACTACGCGCGCTGCGGTTTCCGGCTGCTCGACGAGGGCGGGCTCACCCCGGGCCTGCGGGAGATCCGCGCCCGCGAGTCGGAACACGGCCTGGACCTGTGGCCCCGCGCCTGCATGCGACGCGACGTCTGACGAGCTACGGCGCGGGGTCGGCGAGGGCGCCGGTGTTCCACTCGACGAGCTGGATGACGACTCCGTTCGGGTCGGTCATCTGGAAGAGGCGCTCGCCCCAGGGCTCTTCGCGCAGCGGCATGGTGATGGGCGCGCCTGCATCCCGCAGCCGTGCCTCCTCGGCCCCGATGTCGGCGACCGTGAGCGCGAGGATCAGACCGCCCGCCCGCCGGTCGCGCTGGTCGGCCGGGAGGATCTCGCTGCCCAGGCGGAGCAGGACGATGTCCACGGCGGCGTCGCCGCGGGTCAGGGAGGCGAAGCCGTCGGCGGCGACGGCCACTTGGTAGCCGAGGTGGGTGCAGAGGAAGTCGCGGGAGGCGTCCACGTCGGCGACGGTCAGCGAGAGGGTGGAGGTGGTGACGTTCACGGCGGCTCCTCGAGAGCAATCTTATATCCGAGCGATTTTTACTACGGACGTAACTTTAAGCAGAGCCCGTTCGTTCGGTCAAGGATATTTTTACGACGGGTGTAAGATTTTTACATGAGTACCGAGATGGGACTCCGGGAGTCCAAGAAGCAGGAGACGCGACAGCTGATCTCCGATCACGCCACCCGGCTCTTCATCGAGCAGGGCTTCGAGCCGACGACCATCGCCGAGATCGCCACGGCGGCCCGCGTCGCCAAGAAGACGGTCACCAACTACTTCGCGCGCAAGGAGGACATGGCCCTCGACCACCACGAGGAGTTCACGCAGAGCCTGGCCCGCGCCGTCACGGCGCGCGCCGAGGGCGAGCCCGTCGTGGCGGCCCTGCGGCGGGAGTTCCACGCGGCTCTCGAAGGCCACGACCCCGTCGCGGGCTTCGCCGGTCCCGAGTTCGCCCGCATGATCGCGGAGAGCCCCACGCTCACCGCCCGGCTGCGCGAACTCCACGAGCAGCGCGAAGAGGCGCTCGCGGCGGCCCTGGCCGCCCTCACCCCCGGCACGGCCCCGGACATCGCCCCCCGGGCAGCGGCCGCCCTCCTCGCCTCGGCGCACCGCCTGCTGTTCCGGCGCATCCAGGAGCTCACCCTTGCGGGGCGCTCGAACGACCGGATCTCCGCCGCCCTGGCCCCGGAGGCGGCGCACCTCTTCGATCTCCTCGCCGCCGCCCTCGGAGACGGCCCCGCACCCGCGGGGGCGAGGGCGTAGTCCCCGATCTGCCTCCCGTACCGGCGCCGGCAGCCGGAGCCGGCGATCTCCCGCAGCCGCTCCTGCCCCTCGGGGGTCGGAGCGCCCGCGACGACGGGGGCGACCGCCGCGACCGGGTGCCCGGGCGGCGCTCCCACCTTCGCCGAGCGCGAACCCCGGGCCACGAGCACGCAGGAAGTGCTGAAGTGGGGGAATGGATCTTCTGATACTGGGCGGGACGGCGTGGCTGGGCCGTGAGATCACGCGGCAGGCTCTGGGGCGCGGGCACGGGGTGACGTGCCTGGCGCGCGGCGAGAGCGGGGCCGTCGTCCCCGGCGCACGGCTGGTGGCGGCGGACCGGAAGCAGGACTCCGCCTACGCCGAACTCCTCGGCCGCGACTGGGACGCCGTGATCGAAGTGTCCTGGCAGCCGGCCTTCGTCCGCGGCGCGCTCGGCGCCCTGGCGGGGCGGGCCCGGCACTGGACGTACGTCTCCTCCGTCAGCGCCTACGCCGACCAGGCCACCGTCGGCGCCGACGAGTCGGCCGCGCTGCTGGCGCCGACCGAGGGCCAGTACGCCGAGCGGGACGCATACGGCGAGGCCAAGGTCGCGTGCGAAGCGGCCTCGCGCGCGGCGGTCGGAGACCGGCTCGTCGTCGCCCGGGCCGGTCTGATCGGCGGGCCCGGCGACCACAGCGGGCGTTCGGGCTACTGGGTGGCCCGCTCCGCCCGCGAGGTCGACCAGCCCATGCTCGTCCCCCGCTCCCCCGGACCGCCGACCCAGGCGATCGACGTGCGCGACCTCGCGGGCTGGCTGCTGGACCTCGCGCAGCGGGGCGCCACCGGGACCTTCGACGCCGTCGGACCCGTCGTCCCCTTCGACGAGTGGGTCGACCTGTCGCGCCGCGTGGCCGGCCACACCGGACCGGTGGCGACGGCGGACCCGCAGTGGCTCCTCGACCAGGGGGTCGGGCAGTTCATGGGTCCCGAGTCGATGGCCATGTGGATGACGGATCCCCAGTGGGCGGGCTTCTCCGCACGCAGCGGGGCCGCGGCGGGCGCGGCCGGACTGCGCCACCGCCCGCGCGTGGAGATGCTGGAGGCCCTCTTGCAGTGGGAACGCGCCGAGGGACTGGACCGCTCCCGCCGGGCCGGCCTGAGCACGGCCCGCGAGCGCGAACTGCTCGCCGCGCTCCCCGCACTCGACGGCTGAGGCGGCCGGCGGCGGGTGACGGTGCCCGGCGGCGGCCGCTCGGGCTGGATGGTCCTCATGGCCGTCCTCCCGCTCATCGGCTACGTCTGGCTGCTGCTCCTGCCGGCGGCCAGGAGCTCGACCGACGAGTCCCACGGCCACTGCCCCGGCACCGCCGACCCCCTGCCGGCCCTCTGAACAGGTGTGGCAGCAGCTGCGGTCACGGCCGGGGCCTCGTCGCGATGACGGCCCGGACGCGGACGGTCCGGGCGTAGGTGCCGACGGGGTCGTGGTCCAGCAGGGCCTGCCGCAGTTCGGACTCGAAGGCGGCCCTGCGGTCGCCGAAGCGGGCCGGGGCGCAGGCGGGGCAGGAGAGGAGGAGGCCGGTCACCTCGTCCGCGGTGTGGCGCAGGCGCTGGTCCCAGGTGATGGTCTCGACGCGGGAGAACGGGGACTTGGCGAGGTGGTCCTCCGAGCCCTCCGCACCCTCGGCTCCCCGCGGACGCACCGTGCCCTCCGCCTCGCCCGACCGGTCCACGTCGTCCCAGTCGGCCGCCCTGCCGCGGCCGGGTCCGAGGAAGCGTGCGCACACCTCCTCGGCGACCGCCGCCCAGGGCGGGCGCGGGACGCCCGGCCGGGCCACGGAGTCGACGAGGACGATCCCGCCCCGGGGCGCGAGTACGCCGTCCAGCTCGGCCGCCACCCGGGACCGGTCCATCAGGTGGAAGGCCCGGCCGATGACGCACAGGTCGATGCGGGGCAGACAGAGCCGGCCGATGCCGGCGGCGTCGCCCGCCAGCCAGGAGGTGTTCGCCAGGCCCCGCTCCTCGGCGAGCCGGGACCCCTCGGCGAGCATGGCCGGCTCCGGGTCGACGGCGTAGACCTGATCGGCCAGCGGAGCGAGGGCCAGGGTGATCGGGCCCGGCCCGGCGCCGAGGTCCAGTACGGTCTGCGAGCCGTCGAGCGCGAACCGGTCCGCGAGCAGCTCGTAGAACTCCGCCGGGTACGGGGGCCGGTAGCGGGCGTAGTACGGAGCGGCGGACGCGTACGGGGTGCTCATGGGGTCCTCCCGGGCCGGGGTCGATCCGCCGATGGTGGGGCACAACCCGGCCCGCCGCGGCGACCGGCACCGGAAATCCCCCGTACGGATTCCCCGTCCGCCTCCACCGAACGGTTCGGGCCCGCTACGGCGCTTCGGACTGACGCCCGGCGCGGAGCCCTACGTCGCCGCCGGCGGCCGGTGGCCCGCGCCCGTGCACGGGTCGAGCCCGCGCCGGCGCCGGCTGATCGAGTCGGGGTCCCAGCCCGGCCTGGGCACCGACGCCAGCAACAGCCGGGTGTAGGGGTCCCGGGGCGAGGTGAGGAGCTCGGACACCGGGCGGTGCTCCATGGTCCGGCCCCGGTACATGACGAGGGCCTCGTCGCACACGTAGCGGACGACGGCCAGGTCGTGGCTGACGAAGACCAGCCCGATGCCGGTGTCGCGCCGGATGTCCGCCAGCAGGTTGAGCACCTGCGCCTGTACGGAGACGTCCAGGGCCGACACCGCCTCGTCGAGCACCAGGACGGCGGGTTCGACCGCCAGCGCCCGGGCGATCGCGGCCCGTTGGCGCTGCCCGCCCGAAAGGCGGCGGGGCAGGGCGGCCGCCTCCCGGTCGCCGAGGCCGACCTGGGCCAGCAGCTCCCGGACCCGGTCGGCCCGTGCAGCGCGGTCGCTGGTCCCGTGCAGCCGGAGCACACCGTCGATCGTCGCGCCGATGCTGATCCGGGCGTCCAGGGAGAGGTACGGGTCCTGGAAGACGATCTGGACGGCCTTGGCACGGGCCAGCCGCGCCGCTCTCCCCCGTACGGCCGCGGCCAGCGGCTCGCCCTGGACGAGGATCCTGCCCGCGTCGGGGCGTTCGAGGCCGATCAGCATCCGGGCCGTGGTGGTCTTGCCGGAACCGGACTCGCCGACGATGCCGAGGGCCCCGCCCGCCCTGAGGGTGAACGACAGGTCGTCGACCGCGACGACCACGCAGGCGCCGGTCCGGTAGGTCTTGCGCAGGCCGCTCACCTGGAGGAGGGGGGCGGTGGGGTCGGTGGTCAACTGTCCTCCGTGCAGGATGCGGGGGAAGGCGCCGGCGGGGCCCCGGTCAGTTCGGCCGTGCGGTGGCACGCGACCTCGGCCGGGCCGTGCCGTTGCAGCAGGGGCGGGGACTGGTCGCAGCGGCCGGGCTCGGCGAAGCGGCACCGGGGCGCGAAGGCGCAGCCGGGAGCGGACTCCAGCAGGCCCATCGGTGCGCCGGGGATGGGGGTGAGGCGGTGGGGCGGGCCGTCGAGGGGCGGTGAGGAACCGAGCAGGCCGGCGGTGTAGGGGTGGCGGGGCGAGGTGAAGAGTTCCCCCACGGGCGCGGTCTCGACGATCCGGCCCGCGTACATCACGTAGATCCGGTCGCTGACCGCGGCGGCGAGCTCGATGTCGTGCGTGATCAGGAGGAGGCCGAGGCCGCGTTCGCGCTGGAGCCGTCCCAGGATGGCGAGGATCTCGGCCTGGGTGCTGACGTCGAGTGCGGTGGTCGGCTCGTCGCACAGCAGCAGCCCCGGTTCCGCCGTGAGGGCGGCGGCGATCACGACGCGCTGGAGCATGCCGCCGGAGAGCTCGTGCGGGTACTGGTCGAGGTGCCGGACGGGGTCGGGCAGGCCCACCGCGCCGAGGAGTTCGGCCGCCCGGGCGTCGGCCCGGGCCTTGGACCAGCCGTGGACCAGGCGCAGCGGCTCGGTGAGGAAGTCTCCGACCCGGCGGACCGGGTTGATGGCGGCCCGCGGATCCTGGTAGATCATCGCCGCCTTGTCGGTCCGTACGTCGCGCAGGCTCGCGGCGTCGGCGCCGACCAGGTCGGTCCCGTCGACGCGCACCCGGCCGCCGACTTCGGCTCCCGCCGGGAACAGGCCGAGGGCGGCGCGGGCGGTGACGGACTTCCCCGAGCCGGATTCGCCGACCAGTGCGACGACTTCCCCGGCGCAGACCCGGAGGGCGACGCCGTCCAGGATCGGGCGGGCCATGGCGGGCAACGAGATGCTGAGGTCTTCGTAGGCGAGCAGTGTCATCAGGAGTCCCTCCCCGCGAGCCGGTCGCCGAGGTTCTCCCCGACGACGTTGAAGGCGACGACCACCAGGACGACCGCCACCGCCGGCGCGATCGCGGACAGCGGCTGCCCCTGCAGCACGGCCGCCTGGCCCTGGTTGATCATGGCGCCCCAGTCGGGGGTGGGCGGCTGCACACCGAGCCCCAAGAAGGAGAGGGCGGCGAGGTCGAGCAGGGCGTACCCGAAGTTCACCGTCGACTGGGCGAGCAGGGTCGGGGCGATGTTGGGCAGCATCCTGCGGACCGTCACGAACAGGGCGGAGTGGCCCTGTACCCGGTAGGCGGCGATGTAGGGGCGGGCCTTCTCCTGGACGGCGAGGCCGCGGACGAGCCGGGCGGTGTACGGCATGTAGGCGATCGCCATGGCGAGGACCGGAGCCGTCATCCCCTTGCCGAAGAGGGCCACCGCGAGGATCGCCAGCAGCAGCGCGGGGAAGGCGAACACGACGTCGAGCACCCGGCCGGCCACGGTGTCGATCCATCCGCCGCGCCAGGCGGTGAACAGGCCGACCGCCGTGCCCAGGAGGGTGGAGAACAGCACCACGGCGAGGGGTCCGGCGAGGCTCGTCCGGGTACCGGCGATCAACGCCGAGAAGGTGTCGTGGCCGCCCTGGTCGGTGCCCAGCCAGTGGTCGGTGCTCGGGTCCAGAAGGGTGTCGCCGAGCCGGCCGAAGGTCGGGTCCTGGGGGGCGAGCCACGGCGCCAGCAGAGCCACCAGGACGAACAGGACAAGGAGCAGCAGGCAGCCCTGCTGGAGCCGGCTGCCCCCGAGGGCCCGGAGCCGGGTCGGCCGGCGGCGGTCCTTGGCCGCGGCCGCGGCCCGTACGGCCTCTGCGGCCTGTGCGGTCGGCTCGGTGTGTGCGGTGTGTGCAGTCGGCTCGGTGTGTGCGGTGTGTGCGGTCATCGGGCGCTCCCCGCCGCGGCCATGCGCGGATCGATCAGCGGGTGCACCAGGTCGACGAGGGAGTTGACCACGACGAACGCGGCCACCACCAGCAGGACGATCGCCTGGACCACCTGGAAGTCCAGCTGGTCCACCGACTGCACCAGCAGGGAACCCACTCCGGACATCCCGAAGGCGGTCTCCACGATCGCAGTGCTGACCAGCATCCCCGAGACCAGGAGGGCGGAGACGGTCACGATCGGTCCCAGCGCGTTGCGCAGGACGTGCCGTCGCATGACGGTCCGGCGGGGCGTCCCCCGGCTGAGGGCCACCTCGACGTGCTCGCGGCGCAGTTCGTCGAGCATCGCCGAGCGGGTCACCCGGGTCACCAGCGCCACGAAGGTCACGGACAGGGCCGCGGCCGGGAGCACCACGTGGTGCAGGCGGTCCAGGACGCCGGTGCCGTTCCCGATCGTCGGGAACCAGCCCAGCTGCACGCCCAGTACCGAGCGGAGCAGGAGGGCGGCGACGAAGGCGGGCGCGGCGGCGCCCACGGTCACCAGGAGCATCAGGCTGCGGTCGGTCCGCGTGCCCCGGCGCAGCGCGCCCACGACACCGGAGCCGATGCCCACCACCGCGATCATCAGGGCCGATACGCCGATCAGCAGCATGGACGCGGGCAGCCGCGACCAGATGACCGAGGAGACGTCCTGGTGGAAGAGGTAGGAGCGGCCGAAGTCCCCCTGCAGGACGCCTTCCAGCCAGTTCCAGTACCGGACCAGGAACGGCTCGTCGAAGCCGTACTGACGGCGGATCTCGGCGAGTTCCTGCGGGCTGGGGCTGCGCCCCTTCACGAGGAAGGAGGCGGGGTCCCCGGGCGCCAGGAACAGCGAGGAGAAGACGAGGAAGGAGGTGACGAGCAGGGTCGCCGCCATGCCGGCCAGCTTGCGCAGCACCCGTCCGGCCCGTGCCACCGCGACCGTCATCCCTTGGCCCCGATCTCGGCCGCCCACGGGTAGTAGAGGTAGGCGATGGACGGCTGGACGCCGGTGATCCGCTTGCCGAGGAACACGCTCACGGGCTGGGTGTAGAGGGGCAGCCAGGGCAGTTCGCGCATCGCGATCCGCTGGGCCTCCGCGTTGGCGGCCGTGTGCTCGACGGGGTCGTAGCTCGTGACGGCCTTGTCGACGGCCTTGTCGAAGGCGGGGTCGGACCAGTTGCCGTAGTTGCTGAAGGCGCCGGTCTGCAGGGAGCCGTACATGTCCAGCGGGTCGGTGATGGACGTGTACCAGAAGGTGAGGAAGAGGTCGATGCCCTCGCGCGCGGCCGGGTCGGTGAAGAGCGTCGTGTACTTCTCCGCGGAGACGGAGTCGATCTGCGGCTTCAGTCCGATGGCCGTGGCGGCCTGGGCGACGGCCTGCGTGATGATGGTCGTCTGGGAGTCCAGCGGGCTGGTCGCGATCACGACCTTCTGGCCGTTCACTCCGGCCTCGGCGGCGAGCGCCTTGGCCTTGGCCGGGTCGTACGGGTACGTGGGGAGTTCCTCGAGGATCGCGTCGCGGGTCGCGGCGGGCGCCTCGTTCCAGAGGTTGTCGGTGACGAGCGAGTCGGCGACCCGGCCGACCCCGCCCGCGCCGGCCTTGACGATGCCCTCGCGATCGATGGCCATCAGCAGGGCCCGGCGCACCCGGGCGTCGCCGAGCGGGCCCTCGAGGTTGCCGACCACCTCGTCGGCGACCGTGGTGTTGCGGCCGAAGTAGAGGCTTCCGGCCCGGGTGTCGCGCAGCTGGGAGTAGGCGTTCGGCGGGACCATCCAGCCGCCGTCGACCTCGCCGCTCTGGAAGGCGTTGACGCGGGTCGTCGCGTCGGTCAGGAAGACGAACTTCACCTCGCCCGACTTGGCCTTGAGAGCAGGGTTCCAGTAGTCGTCGAAGCGCTTGAGCGTGAGGGACTGGCCGGAGGTCCAGGAGGCGAAGGAGAACGGGCCGGTGCAGTTCACGCCGGTCTGCGGATTGCCGTAGTCCTTGCCGGACTTGGCGAGGGTGGCGGCGGACTCCACCGTTCCCGGGCCGGCGGCGAGGTACTTGTTGAAGGTGGAGTCGGGCCGCGCCAGGGTGACGGTGACCTCCATCGGCCCCGTGCGGTCGACCGACTTCACGTTCCTGAAGGGGTTGGCCCAGACGCTGGCCGTCTCCGGGTCGAGGTTGCGGCGCAGCGAGGCCACGACGTCGTCCGCGGTGAGCGCGGTGCCGTCGTGGAAGTGCACGCCGGGGCGGATCTGGTAGACCCAGGTGGTGGGCGTGGGGTTGGTGTACGAGGACGCGAGGTTCGGCGAGGTCGTCAGATCGGGGTTCCAGCGGAGCAGGCTCTCGCAGACGTTGGCGAGGATCTGGTTGGGCGGGTAGTCGAACGAGTAGGCGTAGTCGATGGTGGTCGGCTCCGCGAAGACCGACCAGGTGAAGGAGTCCACGGGGCCGGCGGCGGCCGGCGTCGCGTCGGTGATCTCGAAGGCGGTGGCTCCGTCCTTCTGTCCGCCCGCGGTGCCGCTGCACGCGCTGGTGACGAGCACCGCGGCGGCCGCGAGGGCTGCCGACAGGGCGTGACGGATCCGGCTGCGTCGGTGGTGCGGCGATCCCGATGTGGCTGATGACATCGTCTGGCTCCCTGAGGGGTGAGCGTGGTGGGGTTCGTGCTGCTCGGCCGGTGGCGGCCCGGCCGGTGACTGCCCGGTCCGCCGGCAGTCCGTGATCGGGGGGTCGGTATGCGCGGGTGCGCGCGGTGCGCAGCTGCTCAGTGGGCAGGTGTGCCGGGTGCGCAGGGGCTCCGGTGCTCAGTCCGTCGCGGCGAAGACGAGTTCGCCGTCGAGGTAGGTCCGGAGCACCCGGGTCTCGGCGATCTCCTCGCTGGGGCGGGCGAAGGGATCCCGGTCGAGGACGACGAGGTCCGCGTACTTGCCCGCCTCGACGGTGCCGGTGACCTCGTCGAGGTGGTTCACCCAGGCGCTGCCCGCGGTGTAGGCGGTCAGTGCCTGGGAGAGGGTCAGTGCCTGCTCCGGGAAGAAGGGAGCCGGGGGTTCGAAGGTCCCGGACGGGTCGGGGGCCTCGTCGGGGACGGCGCGGTTGACGGCGACGTGGATGCCCCACAGCGGGTTGGGGCTGCTCACGGACCAGTCGCTGCCGGCGACGAGGCGGGCGCCGGCCCGCTGCAGGTCCCCGAAGGGGTATTGGAGGGCGGCCCGTTCGGGGCCCAGGAAGGGGATCGTCAGTTCGTCCATCTGCGGCTCGTGCGCGGCCCACAGCGCCTGGATGTTGGCGGCCGCTCCCAGGCTCGCGAAGCGCCCGATGTCGTCGGGGTGGACGATCTGCAGGTGGGCGAGGTGGTGGCGGTTGTCGTTGGCGCCGTTGGCCGCCCGGGCCGCGGCGAGTGCGTCGAGCACCTCGCGCACGGCGCGGTCCCCGAGTGCGTGGAAGTGGACCTGGAAGCCGGAGCGGTCGAGTCGGGACACCGCCTCGGTGAGCAGTTCCGGTTCGATGAAGCTCAGTCCGGAGTTCGCGGTGGCGCAGCCGCAGCCGTCGAGGTAGGGCTCCAGCAGGCCGGCCGTGAAGTTCTCGGCGATGCCGTCCTGCATGATCTTGATGCTGGTGGCGTTGAACCGGCCGACCTGTCCGGTGCGGCGGCGCTCCTCCAGTTCGGGTATCTGCTCCAGGCCGCGTTCGCGGTCCCACCACAGGGCGCCGACGACGCGTGCGCGCAGGGAGCCCTCGCGCGCCGCCCGCAGGTAGACCCCGTAGTTGTCGGGGTTGCCGGGGAAGGCGCCGATCATGGCGTCCTGCCAGCTGGTCACGCCGAGGGAGAAGAGATGCTCCTGCGCGGCGAGGAGGCCGGCGTGCGCCTCGTCGGGCGTCGCGATGGGCGCGTGGCGGGCCACCAGGTCCATGGCGCCCTCCTGGAGGGTGCCGGCCGGGGTTCCGTCGGCGTCCCGCTCGATCCGGCCGTCCACCGGGTCGGGGGTGGTGCGGTCGACGCCCGAGCGTTCGAGTGCGCGGGTGTTGACCCAGGCGCCGTGGCCGTCCCGGTTCGTGAGCATGACGGGCCGGTCCGGCACCACGGCGTCGAGCATGGCGCGCGTCGGCGTGCCCCCGGGGAAGACGTCCATGGACCAGCCGCCGCCGCGGATCCAGGCCGCTTCGGGGTGCTCTTCGGCGTACGCGGCCACCACCTTCAGGTAGCCCTCGATGGACCGCTCCTCGCTGAGGTCGCAGCCGAGCATCTGCACCCCGGCCACCGCCGGGTGCACGTGGGCGTCCTGGAACCCCGGTACGAGCAGTCCGCCCGCGAGGTCGACCACCTCGGTGTCCGCGTCCGCGAGGGCCCGTACGGCGGCTTCGTCGGCGACGGCGAGGATCCGTCCGCCCCCGATGGCGACCGCTGCGTCGACCGGGGCCGGCCCGGTCGCGGTGAAGACCTTCCCGCCCACGAATACGGTGTCGGCCCGCTGCCTGTTGTTGGACATCGACGCATCCTCCGGCTCGGCGGGGCAGACCCGCACGGCTTGGTTGTTGAGGAGGAGTGAACGGGAGCGCAACATTGTTGTCAACGATGTTGCGCGGCCTCTGTTCCACATCGTTACACTGGCCCCACCATGCCGAAGTCATCCGACGCACCCGCCCGGTCCAAGCGCGCGGGCAGCCAGCTCACACCCGACGCGATCATCGAAGCGAGCCTGCGCATCGCGGCCCGCGGGAGCGAGGACGCGTTCACCGTCCGGCGCCTCGGCGAGGAGCTCGGCGCCGACCCGACCGCGATCTACCGGCACTTCCGCGACAAGGACGAGCTGCTGCTGTCCGTCGCCGACCGCACGCTCGGCGAGGTGCTCGACAGCATCCCCGAGGGACTCGACTGGAAGGGCCGGCTGCGGGCGCTCGCCGACGCCTCACTGGAGGTGGCACTGAAGTACCCGGTGGTCGGATCGACCATGGCCAGCCGGACCACCCGGCGGCCCAACGAGTTCCGGGTGGTCGAGCTCATCCTCGGCGCCGTCATGGAGGCCGGGCTCGACGGCGCCGAGGCGGCTGTCCACTACCGCATGGTCGGAGACTCGCTCCTCGCGTACGTCGGCCAGCGCGCCGCCTACCTGCTGTTCGACCCGGACATCCGGGCGGCCGACGAGTCCTCGTGGAGCCGCGAGTACCGCCTGGTCGACGCGGAGGGATTCCCGAACATCACCCGGCTGAGCACGCAGCTCGCCGAGGTGACGGACGAGCAGATCTTCCTCGCCAGGGTGGAGGCACTGATCACCGCGATCGAGAAGCGCGTGGAGGAACTCCGCGCGGACTAGACCATCTCTTCGGGAGCCTGCCCGACCCGCGCCGTCGCAACCGTCCGCGCACGGCTGCCACCACTCACACGGCGCGCTCCATGCAGACCAGTTGATCCCGGTCGTCCCAGGACTCGGTGACGGTGAACCCGAGCCGCTCGTACAGGGCGACGGCACCCGTGCGCCACTTCCACACCGACAGCCGAACGGTGTGGACGCCGCTTTCCGCGGCGTGCGCGAGCGCGGCGCCGACCAGAGCGGACGCGACGCCCCGGCCCCGGAAGGAGGGGTCCGTCCACAGCCGCTTCACCTCTGCCCGACTCTCGCTGGGGGCGGTCACCACGAGACAGCCTGCGGCGGTGTGCCCGCTCAGCGCCAGCAGCACGACGTCGTCGACGAACGCGGCCTGCGGGTCCAGGACTTCCGCCCGATAGCGGTCGGGCAACCCGTCCACACCGGCGACGGCCCGGCCCTTCTCCGCCTCCGTCCGCAGATGGTAGGCGGCCAGCAGCCCGGCCAGGCCTCCCCCGCCGGAGGGGCTCCGGCCCGGCCGGCGGACGACAACGACCTCGGGGCGATCAGTCATGACGTCAGCATCACACAGCGGTGTGATCAAAATACCTCGCGCGAAGCAGCACACCTATGTACTCTGAGCGAGCTTCAAACCTGATCATGTTCAAAAACCAAAAAATGGGGGGGCCGGTGCGTAATCGCCGACTCATGCTTTCCACCGCCGCAATCGTCGCGGCCGGTGTCGGTCTCGTCCCGGGTGTCGCCAACGCGACGGGCCAGGACGGAGCCAAGGGGACGGACCACCGGGGGGTGTCCGTTCCCGACCTCGATCTGAAGAAGATCGCGGCCAAGGCGTACAAGGAGGGGACCGCCTCCAGCCCCGCTTCCAAGACGGTCCACCCGGCCGCCAAGGGCAGCCAGCAGGCCGCGGACGCCGCCGCCGAGCCGACGGTCGGCCTGGAGGCCGAGACCATCAGCGCCCACGGCGTGGAGCTGAGGCTCGCCGTCACCAGCGACCCGGGCACCGCGCTCGGCGTGCTCGTCGAGTGGGGCGACGGCAGCCAGGTACAGGTGGGCGCCAACGGCCCGACCAACCTGACCGAGAACCACGTGTACGCCAAGGCCGGCGTCTACACCGTCAAGGTCACCCTGATCGACGGCAGCGGCGGCGGCGTCCGCGGCACCAACCAGATCGTCGTGCAGACCGCGGGCAATGAGTTCACCCCGCACGCTCCGACCCGTCTGCTGGACACCCGTGCGGGCATCGGCGCGGCTGCGAAGAAGGTGCCCGCCTTCGGGACCGCCCGCATCAAGGTCGCCGGCGCCGCTCAGATCCCGGCCGGCGTGACCGCCGTGGCCCTGAACGTCACCGTCACCAACCCCTCGAAGGACGGACACGTCCGCGTGTACGCCGAGGGCGGCGAGGTGCCGACCACGTCGAACGTCAACTACACCCCGGGGCAGACCGTCCCGAACCTGGTGATCGCGTCGGTCGGCCAGAACGGCTACGTGGACGTCTACAACCACGGCGCGGGCGAGCTCGACCTCATCGCCGACGTCACCGGCTACTTCTCCAAGTCCGCGGCCAGCGGCTACACCTCGCTCAACCCGAGCCGCATCGTCGACACCCGCGAGGGCCTCGGCACGAGCCAGGGCAAGGTCCCGGGCTACGGCAACTTCAGCACCCAGGTCCACGGCCGTGCCGGCGTCCCGGCGAGCGCCAAGGCCGTCGCGCTCAACGTGACCGTCCACGAGCCGAACATGGAAGGTCACCTGACCGTCTACCCCGGCGGCCCGGCCCCGACCTCCTCGAACCTGAACTTCAGCCAGGGCCAGACCATCGCCAACTCAGTCATCGTCCCGATCGGCCCCGACGGCAAGATCAACATTCGCAACGGTGCCGGCGCCGGGACCCACGTGATCGTCGACGTCGTGGGCTACTACAGCCCCGAGAGCCAGAGCGCGCTGATCCGCACCGCCCCGAGCCGGTGGTTCGACACCCGTGAGTGGGGCAGCCCGCTCGAGGGCCGCTCCTACATCTACGGCCGGGTCGCGGGCGGAGACACGAACGTCACCGCGCTCGTCACCAACGCCACCGTCACCAACCCCGAGGGCACCGGCTTCCTGACGGTCTCCCCGGACCCCAACTCGTGGGCCGCCTACGAGGGTGGCTGGGAGACCTGGCCGACGCCGCCGAACTCCTCCAACCTCAACTGGACCTACCGCAAGACCGTCCCGAACCTGGTCCAGGCGAGCTCCGGCGTCAACAACGTGATCGACTTCTGGAACATGAGCTACCAGCCCACGGACCTGCTCGTCGACACCTTCGCCTTCTACGCCAAGAACTGACGCCCGGCCCACCGGCAGGAGGACCTGCCGGCTGAGCCGGCGGCACGGCTCACTTCGACGGGGTCAGCCGCTCCCACAGGAAGGTGTGGACGAGGGCCTCGTTGAAGGCGGTCTGCCGGTGGTCGGTGGCGCCCGCGTGGCCGCCGCCGAGGTGCTCGTGGAAGAGGACGGGATGGCCGAACTCGCGCAGCCGGGCGGCCATCTTGCGGGCGTGGCCGGGGTGGACGCGGTCGTCGCGGGTGGAGGTGAGCAGGAGCAGCGGCGGGTACGCGGGCCCGTCCGCCCGAACCTGGTGGTACGGGGAGATCTGCTCCAGGTGGGGCCGGTCGGCCGGGCTGTCGGGATCCCCGTACTCGGCGATCCAGCTGGCGCCGGCGAGCAGCTTGTGGAAGCGGAGCATGTCCAGCAGCGGCACGTGGGCGACGACCGCGCCGAACAGTTCCGGCTCCCGGGTGAGCATGGCGCCCATCAGCAGTCCGCCGTTGCTGCCGCCCTCGATGCCCAGCTGGGCGGGGGTGGTGATGCCCCGGGCGGTGAGGTCCCGGGCGACGGCGGCGAAGTCCTCGTACGCCCGGACCCGGTTCGCGCCGAGGGCCGCCCGGTGCCAGTCCGGCCCGTACTCGTGCCCGCCCCGGATGCCCGCGACGACGTAGGTGCCGCCCCGCGCGAGCCAGGCCCGTCCGGTGAGCGCGCTGTAGTGCGGGACCATGGAGATCTCGAAGCCGCCGTACCCGTAGAGCAGGGTGGGGCCCGGCCCGGGGCGGTCCTCGGGTCCGACGACGAAGTACGGGACCCGCGTGCCGTCCGCGGAGGTCGCGAAGTACTGGCTCACGGCGAGGCCGGCGGTGTCGAAGAGCGCCGGGCCCTGCTTGACGCTCTCGCCGTCGCCGCCGGCCGTGCCCCGGTAGAGGGTGGACGGCTGGAGGAAGCCGGAGACGTGGTGGAAGTACTCGTCGCTCACGTCCGGGTCGGTGCAGGTGACCGAGGCGGTGGACAGCGGGGGTACGCCCGGCAGGGGTGCGCGCCGCCAACCGCCGGGTTCCGGGGTGAGGAGCTCCATCCGGGAGGAGACGTCGGCGCAGGTGCTGAGGATGAGGTGGTTGCGGGTCCAGCTGTATCCGGCGAGCGCGGTCCGCTCGTCCGGGGTGAACAGCACCTCGGCCTCCCGCCCGCCCGCCCGGAAGGCGTCGAAGTCGAAGGCGAGCAGGCTGCCCGCGGGGTGGCCGAGCCACGGCGCCTTGGTGGTGACGGTCAGCCACTGCCGGTGGACGGAGGCGCCCGCGTCGTCCGGTACCTCGATCTTCACCGGCGGGCCGGCGGGGTCCTCCGAGAGGAGGAAGAGTTCCTTGTTCCAGAAGTCGATCTGCCGGTGGACGAAGTCCCGTTCGAAGCCGGGGGTGTCGTCGTGCCATCCGCTGGCGGACAGGTCCGTGGGCAGGCCCTCGTAGACCAGCTCCGCGTCTTCGAGGGGGGTGCCGCGCCGCCAGCGGCGCACCTGGAGCGGGTATCCGGACGCGGACATCGAGCCGGGGCCGAAGTCGGTCCCGATCCAGATCCGGTCGTGGTCGATCCATCCGATCCGGGTCTTGGCCTCCTCGACCCTGAACCCGTCCTCGACGAACTCCAGGGTCTCCAGGTCGAACTCGCGCACGACGCAGGCGTCGGCGCCGTCCCGCGACAGCATGACCAGGGCGTGCCGGTGTCCGGGGGCCAGGACGCTGCTGCCCGCCCAGGCCCACTTCTCCTCCTCCGCCTCGGCCAGTGCGTCCAGGTCCAGGACCACCTCCCAGGCCGGGCGGTCCGTGCGGTACTCCTCGAGCGTGGTCCGCCGCCACAGCCCGCGGACGTGGTCGGCGTCCTGCCAGAAGTTGTAGAGGTGGCGGCCCCGGCGGACGACGTACGGGATCCGGCCGTCGTCGTCCAGCACCTCGCGCATCTCCTGCTCGAGCACCTTGAACCCAGGGGCGCCGGTCAGCGCCTCCACGGTCTCGGCGTTGCGCTCCCGGACCCAGTCGAGGGCGGCCTCGCCCGATACGTCTTCCAACCAGAGGTAGGGGTCTTCATCGCTCATCAGGCGATTGTGCAGGAAGACGGGCCGTCCGCAGGGCCGAGTGCACCGACCAGACCACCGAGACCAGCGGGACCGCGACCACCGCGCCGACCACTCCGGCCGCGATGGCCCCCGCGACCACCGAGATCGCCACCACCAGCGGGTGCAGCCGCACCGCCCGGCTCATCACCAGCGGGTGCAGCAGATGGCCCTCGATCTGGCCGATGACCACGATCAGCGCCACCACGATCCCCGCGACGAGCGGCCCCTTCGCGGCCAGCGCCACCACGGCGGCGATCGCCAGCGCGACCGGCGACCCGATGAGGGGGACGAAGGCCGCGAAGAACTCCAGCACCGCCAGCGGAACGGCCAGCGGGACCCCGAGGAAGTACAGCGCCACCCCGACGAGGACGGCGTTCGTCGCCGCGACGAGCAGGATGCCGTGGGTGTAGCCGGTGAAGGTGCGCCAGGCCGCCCGGCCGGCGATCGCCACCCTGTCGCGGGCCTGCTCGGGCAGCTGCGCGCAGAACCACGACCACTGCCGGTCGCCGCCGTGCAGGAAGAAGACCGAGCAGAAGACGGCGAGGGCGAGGACGGTCAGGACGTGGACCAGGCGCCCGGCTCCGCTGACCGCCTGGCTGAGCACCGTGGAGCGGTGGCTGGAGAGGTACGCGCCGACCCGGGCCTGGACGTCGGAGAGCGCGTGCGGGTTCAGCCGGAAGGGGGGCCGCTCCAGCCACGCCTCGACTCTGGCCAGCCCCTGGCGGAACTCCCGGGCCAGGGTCGTGCTCTCCCCCGCCACCGCCTCGCCGACCAGCGCCAGCACGCCCAGCAGCAGCAGCGTGCTGCCGACGAGGGCGACGGCGACGGCGAGCGTGCGGGGCAGGGCGTGCGCGAGGCGCCGGGTGGGCGACCACAGCAGCGCCGCGGCGACGAGGCCGAGGAAGAGGGCCACGGTGATCTCGTGGAAGCGGCCCAGCACGGCGAAGACCGCGTAGACGGCGGCGCCGACGACCAGCAGGCGCCAGGCGTACGACGCGGCCGTACGCAGGAAGGGTGACACCGGCGGCATGAACCATGAGTGCCACCGCCGCGCGCCGATGCCACGCGCCGGGTCCCGGATTCGCCCGTCCGAGGCGGTGGGGAGGCGTACGGGCGGACGGGGTACGGAGTCGTCCGGACGGGCGGGTACGGAGGCCTCCGGACAGACGGGGTCGGAGACGCCGGACGGACCGGTCGGGGCCGGCGCCGATGCCGGGAAAATCCGTTGCCACGGCGCGGGCGCACGCCGACGATGGCATCTCGTGAGCACCTCCCGACTGACCGCCGTACTGCCCGATCTCGCACCGTGGCGGTCCAGCCGCGACTTCCGGCTGCTGTTCTACCAGGGGACGGTGACGTACTTCGGCTCGTTCATGGCGATGATCGCGCTGCCGCTCCAGATCAAACACCTGACGGACTCGCCTCTGGCGGTCGGCGCGACGGGCGCGGTGGAGCTGGTTCCGCTGGTGCTCTTCGGGCTGTACGGGGGCGCCCTCGCCGACGCGGTCGACCGGCGGCGGATGATCCTCCTGACCGAGGCGGGGCTCGGGGTGCTGGCCCTGGTGCTGCTGGTGAACTCACTGCTGCCGGATCCGCTGCTGTGGCCGCTGTACGTGGTCGCGGCCGGCGTGTCGGCCCTGGCCGGGCTCCAGCGGCCGGCCCTGGACTCGCTGATGGCGCGGATCGTGCCGCACGACCAGCTGACCGCGGCCGCCGCCCTCAACGGGCTGCGCTACCAGTTCGGCGCGATCGCCGGACCCGCGGTGGCCGGTCTGGTCGTCGCCTGCGCCGGGTACGCCTCGGCCTACTCCGTCACCGTCGTGGGCTTCCTCGTCTCCGTGCTGCTGTGCCTGCGGCTCAGCCCGGCGCCGCCCGTGCGGGGCGCCGCGCGTCCCTCGCTGCGCGGGATCGCCGAGGGCGCGCGGTACGCGTGGAACCGGCCCGTGCTGCTGGGGACGTACGCCGTCGACCTGGCGGCGATGCTCTTCGCCTTCCCGAACGCGATCTTCCCCTTCCTCGCGGACGAGCTGGACGCGGTGTGGGCGCTGGGCCTGATGTACGCGGCGGGGGCCGTGGGCTCCCTGGTGCTGGGGCTGACCAGCGGCTGGGTGTCCCGGACCCGCCGGCACGGGCAGCTGGTGGTGGCCGGGGCGACGGTCTGGGGGCTGGCGATCGCGGGGGCCGGCGCGTCCGGCGGGATCTGGACCGTGCTGCTGTGCCTCGCGGTGGCGGGCGCCGGCGACATGCTGAGCGGGCTGGGGCGCACCACGATCTGGAACCAGACGATCCCCGAGGAGCTGCGGGGCCGGCTCGCGGGCATCGAGGTGCTCTCGTACAGCGTGGGCCCGCAGCTGGGCCAGGTCCGGGCGGGCACGATGGCCGGATGGACCGGCACCCGCTCGGCCTTCTGGAGCGGCGGCCTGGCCTGCGTGGCATCGGTGGCGGTGCTGGCGGCGCTGCTGCCGAAGCTGATCTCCTACGACGCCGACACCGACGAGGACGCGCTGCGCCGCCGGGCGGCCCGGGATGCGGAGGCGGAGCCGAGCGGCGCGGCGGCCTGACGCCCGCCCGTGCTCAGTTCTCCTTCTCGGCGAGGATCCGGTCGGCCGCGTAGTGCGGGCAGTTGGTGGCGTGCCAGGTCACCGAGAGCGAACAGGGTCCGGTCCGCAGGGTCCGCACCGCGCCGTCGGCGGCGGTGGCCTTGCAGAAGGGACACACGACGGTCTCCGGGCGCAGTAGATCGAACATGCCGTGTCCTTCCCGCAGCTTTCTCACACCGGACCAGTCCAGAACTATCAAATCCGGCGGCATTCGGCCCCAGTACCCACAAGTACGGATGGTTTTTTGGATGCCGTGGCCGGGCCGGAAGAGCGGTGGGACGGCCCCGGGGAGGCGTCCTCGGGCGCCGGCCGCGCCGGCGAGAACCCGGGCTGCGCACCGGAGTTCGGGGTCGGTCCACGAGTAGGTGGCCGGGCTCGCCGTCACGTCGGGAAGACGCACGACGTCGTACGGGTTGCGCACGGCCACGGCGATGACGGGAACGCCGGTCGCGGTGCGACGGCCGACCAGGGCGTCCCGACGGATCGCTCCGCACCGCCCGGAATCCGGTGGAGCGGACCGCCGGCGTGGCCGTTTCGGCGGGAGTAAGCGCCTACGGGGCGCATGTCGCCGACACCCTCCGCTGACGCCGGGCAGGAGGTTACTCGCGAGGAAACACCGCCTTTGGCTAGGGTGAGCGCCCTCGGTCGATCCCCCCTTCGGATCTCAAGATCAAATGGGGATCTGCTGCATCGATCGAAGGACGTTCCCCCACCCGGGACATGAATACGCACCACAGAGCGGAGCGGTTGTCGGCAACACCGACCGGCGTCGGCTCGGTACGTCCGGCCTGCCCTCGTCCTGTCACCCAGGGCTGGAGGGCGGCGGTCCTCTCATTCACCTACCTCGCGAAGGCAAGGCAGAGATGGCACGAATGCCCCGCCAGTCCCCCCGTCGACCGCACCCGCACGCGCACGCGCACCCGGTCGACGAGCTGCTCCCGATCCCCCGGCTCGCCCTCTACGGATTCCAGCACGTCCTCGCGTTCTACGCGGCGGCGGTCATCGTTCCGGTCCTGCTCGGGAACGCGCTGGGCCTCTCCCGCCAGGAGCTCGTCCACCTCATCAACGCGGACCTCCTGACCTGCGGTGTGGCCTCGATCATCCAGGCCCTCGGCGTCTGGAAGGTCGGTGCCCGGCTGCCCCTGGTCCAGGGCGTCACCTTCACCGCGGTCTCGCCGATGATCGCCATAGGCACCGGGGCGGGCGGCGGGACCACCGGTCTCCTCGTCGTCTACGGGGCGGTGATCACGGCGGGCATGGCGACCTTCCTCTTCGCGCCGCTCTTCAGCAAGCTCGCGAAGTACTTCCCGCCGGTCGTCATCGGCACGATCCTCACGATCATCGGCATCACGCTGATCCCGGTGGCCCTGCAGGACGCCGCCGGCGGTGCCCACCTCATCGGCACCCCCGCGTACGGGGATCCGAAGAACCTCGCCTACGCCCTGGGAACCCTGCTCTTCATCCTGACCGTGGTCAGGATCGGCAAGCCGTTCCTGAGCAGCCTGGCCGTCCTGCTCGGCCTCGTCGCGGGCACGGCGGTCGCCTGGCTCCTCGGCGACGCCGATTTCGCGGTGGTGGGGCAGACCGACTGGTTCGGGGTCACCACACCCTTCCACTACGGCATGCCGCGGTTCGAGCTGCTCCCGATCGTCGCCATGCTCGTCGTCATGCTGATCACCATGGTGGAGACCACCGGGGACGTCTACGCGATCGGCGAGATCACCCGCAGGAAGGTCGACGCCGACACGGTCGCCCGGGCGCTGCGCGCCGACGGCGCCGCGACGGTGCTCGGCGGCGTCCTCAACTCGTTCCCGTACGTGGCGTTCGCCGAGAACATCGGGCTCGTGCGCATGTCCAAGGTCATGAGCCGGTACGTGGTCGTCGCGGCCGGCCTGTTCATGGTCGTCCTGGGGCTGCTGCCGAAGGCGGGCAGCCTCGTCGCCTCGATCCCGCACCCGGTGCTGGGCGGGGCGGCGATCTCCATGTTCGGCATCGTCGCCGCGGTCGGCGTGCAGATCCTGGGGAAGGCCGATCTGCGCGAGGAGCGCAACACGCTGATCCTGGCGGTCAGTCTCGGCGCCGCCCTGCTGCCGGCCACGGTCGCCCCGTTCTTCGACCGGATGCCGGACGGCCTCCGGGCGGTCCTCGACAGCGGGATCACGCTGGGCGCCCTCACGGCCATCACGCTGAACCTGCTCTTCAACGTCTTCACGGGCCGCACCACGACGGAGATCGACTGGGACGGCATCGGGGAAGAGGGCTCGGCGCAGCCGCGGTTCGGGGCCCACCCTTCCCGCTGACGCGGGTACCGCGGGTACCGCGGGGCCGGGAGGGCGGGTGCCCTTCCCGGCCCGGCGTCGCCCCGTCAGCGCCCGCCCAGCGGGAACGGCGACGCCTCGCCCTCCTCGCCGATCAACTCCCAGAAGTGGTCGACGAGTCGGCGCAGGTAGGCGGCGCGCTCCGCCGCGATCTCCTTGAGCCGGGCGTCGTCGTTGCGCGCGACCAGATGGCCCATGTACCGCTCCGAGAACCGCGAGAACTCCTGGTGCATCGTGCGCAGCGCGTCCCCCACGCTGGTCGCGTCCACCACGACGATCTCCGCCACCGGTTCCACGTACGTCTTCCACCGCCCGGCGACGGCCGACCTCAGGAGCTCCGCCAGCTCGTCCACCCGGCCCATGATCCCGATGAGCTTGCGCAAGGACAGGCCCAGGGCTTCCACGAGCGCCCGGGTCTGCCAGGCGTCCCCGCGCCAGTGCTGCGCCGCTTCGGCCTCGCGGTATTCGGTGGGGTCCATGCCTATGCGGTACGCGAGCCGCTCCACGGTGAGCCGGCGGGCCAGCCTGTGTTCGGCGAGGGTGCGCGGTTCGATGCCCATCAGCGTCGTCGCCTCGCACCACAGGACGTCGGCCAGGGCGAAGAGTTGACGGTCGGTGGGGACCTCGGAGCCCTGCTCCCAGGCCAGCACCAGCTGGGGGTGGACGGGCGTGCCGCAGGTCGCCATGAAGTGGGCCACCTGGGTCGGGGACAGGCCCATGCAGGCTCGTGCGGACCTGGCCTCGGCCGGGGAGAACGGAGTGCTGTGCACGGACGCGACACCTCGCAGCATCCTCGACGCGAGGCGTGCGAGGGGAGGACGGATCGATGGATGAACACAAAGCGCGGGCACAGTAACAGATGTTCAGCTGATGTTCAGCGGGGTGCAACCGTCCATTTCCCTATGATTCAAAGGCTATCCAGTCCCTCCAGGTTCGAAGTTCGCGAGCATCTGCTCCAGCGCGGCTTGGTCCGGCCCCGTGAACGGATCGAGGCCGGGCAGTGCGGCAAGGGTGTCGATGAACTGCGCGGTCCGGCCCACCGCGGGCGGCAGGTGCGTGCACAGGATGGTCTGGGGATCCATCGCCCGCAGCGGCTCCACGGTGGACAGGAACCGGTCCGGATCCACCACGTGGACCCAGGGGCTGTCCACGCTCGCCCAGAGCCGCTGGGAGGCCCTCAGGTCCTCGGCCGGCAGCGCCCCGGCATCGGTGCTCAACGCGACGTCGGCGGAGGGCATCGGACCGCCGAAGCAGTCGGAGCTGAAACAGGTCCGCGAACGGTCCTCGTAGAAGCCGACGGTGGCCGGGTTGTCGAACAGCGGCGGCCGGAACGCGTGCAGCGTCCGGTCGCCCACGTCCAGGGTCTGGCCCGGGTTGAGGAAGTACAGCCGGTCCAGGGGCAGCGGCCGCTCGGTGGCCATGATGCCGGCGGCCAGGAACGTGGTGACCACCCGCGCCCGGGGAGCGGCTTCGAGCAGGGCGAAGAGGCCGCCCGTGTGGTCGCGGTCGGGGTGGGTCAGCCAGATCCACCGCACGTCGGCGGGGTCTAGCACCGAACCGAGGGTGTCGAGGAAGTCCCGGTCGGGCAGTCCGAGGCCGGTGTCGACGACCACCGGCTGCTCCGAGTGCAGGACGAAGGCGTTCACGGGGAGGAAGCCGATGCCCGGAACCTCCAGGCAGTCCGCGAGAACGGTGATGTCGGGTCCCAGCTTGTGCGTGCTCATGGCGCTCTCCACCCCCCCTGCGCGGTTCGGGCTCTCCCTCCATCGTGGCGCCGCCTGGTTCCGACCGCGCGCGGGAGGCGGCGGCCGTACGGAGGCGGCTGCCGCGGCGCCGTCCTCAGTTCCCGCAGTCCGTGTCCCGGGCCGGACGCCTGCCGGTGGTGAGGAACTGTGTGACGGCCCGGTTGCCGCACGCGTTGCCGTTGCCGAGGTAGAGCCCGTGGCCGCCCTGCTCGACGGTGACCAGGCGGGCCCGGTCGCCCAGCGCCTCACGCATCTTCAGCCCTCCGAAGAGCGGGGTCGCCGGGTCCCGGCGGCTCTGGAGCATGAGGATGTTGGACGGCCCGTCGTCGGTGATCCGGGTCGGCTGCTGCGCCGGGGCGTCCTTCCAGAAGGAGCAGGGCAGCACGTTCACCGGCATGCCGGCCGTGAGCGGGTGGCGGGCGCGGTCGGCGTCGACCGCGCGCTGGTACGAGGCCGTCGGCGCGTCTGGCCACGCCACGTCGTTGCAGATGACGGCGACCATGAGCGCGGCGTCCGGGTCCGGGATGGGCTGGGCGAGCTCGCGCGGGAGCACGGGCTGCTTCGCCGGGTCCGCGGCCTCCTTGACGAGCCGGGCGAAGGGGGCGAAGGCGGAGTCGCTGTAGAGCGCGTTCTGGAGGGCCTGGCGCAGGCCGTTGCCGGTCAGCGGCACGCCCGGGGTGGTCGATTCCCTCGGCGCGCGGTCCAGCGCGGCCGCGAGCGAGACGACGAGCGGCTCGACCTCCTCCGGCCGTCCGGCGAGTCGCAGGCCGTCCGCGTCCCGGTCGGGGTGGGCCGCCCAGGCCGCGAGATCGGGGAAGCGGTCCGCGGCGCCCTGCGACATGTTCGCCAGCCAGCCGCGGGCGACCCGCTTCGGGTCGGGGTCGCCGCTGCTGTCGAGGACCCAGCGGTCGGTGCGCTGCGGGTACTTCTGCGCGTACACGGCCCCCACGTAGGTCCCGTACGAGGTGCCCCAGGCGGAGAGCTTGCGCTCGCCGAGCGCCTCGCGGAAGCGGTCCATGTCGCGCACCTGGTTGGCGGTGGTGAAGCTGCGCAGCTCGGGGCCGCCGCCCAGGGCGCAGGCCTCGGCGATGCGCCGGGAGCGGGCGACGTTCTCGGTGATCTCCCCGTTCGGGCCCGGCCAGGACCGCAGGCTGGTGAGGTAGCGGTCCTCGGGGGCGAGGCCACAGGTCGCGGTGGTGCTGGCGCCCACACCGCGCGGATCGAAGGCCACGAGGTCGTACGCGCCGCCGAGTTCGCGGCGGAGGGCGTCGCCCTTCTGCTTCAGGCGCTGGATGCCGGAGCCGCCCGGACCGCCGGGGAGCACGAGGAGCGTGCCGCGCCGGGCCTCGGGGCGGTCGCTGCGGATGCGGGAGACGGCGACGGTGAGCTGCCGGCCGTCGGGGTCGGCGTAGTCGAGCGGGACGGGCAGCTCGGCGCACTCCTGGCCGGCGGGCGCGTCCGGACCGGCGCAGGCGTGCCAACCGAGCTGCGGGGCGGCCGCCGGTGCGGCGGCGGCGGTCGGGGTGGTCAGACCGGTGGCCACGGAGGCGGCGGCGAGGGTGAGGAGCAGGGCCTGCTTCGGGTAAGTCGTCATGGCGCAAGCCTTGTTGATCTCGCGCCGGGGCACCATCCAGCAGGCCGGTCGGCTCCCGGTGGGGCCAACCCCCGTGCCGCCCGGCCGGGTTGCCGGATCAGGGCAGCGGGACTCCGCGGGCCGTGATCCAGAGCTCGTACCATTCCTCGTGCGTGAGGTCGGGCTCCCGTACGGCCGCGTCGCGGCAGGCGCGGATCCGGTCGGGGCGGGCGGTGCCGATGACGGGCGCGATGCCCGCGGGGTGCCGGATCAGCCACCACAGCAGGACCGCCTCGGGCGTCGTGTCCTTGCGCCGGGCCAGCTCGGCCAGCAGGTCCGCGGTGGCCCGCTCGGCCGGCGTCTGCTGGCGGCCGGTGAAGCGGCCCTGCGCCAGCGCACCCCACGCCTGGAGGCGGATGCCGTGGTCGCGGCAGTGTTCCAGCGTGCCGAACGGGAAGCCGTTGGCCGCGGAACCGGGCGTGTTGAGCAGCACTCCGGCCTCGACCCAGTCACGGCTGTGCAGGCTCATCTCCAGCTGGTTGGCCACCAGCGGGACGTCGAGGCGTGCCTGGAGGTGGGCGATCTGCGCGGCGCCCATGTTGGACACGCCGAAGCGCCGTACGAGACCCTGCCGGTGCAGGGACGTGAGCGCCGACGCGACGGAGTCCACGTCCGCCAGCGGATCGGGACGGTGCAGCAGGAGGACGTCGATCACGTCGGTGCGCAGCCGGGTCAGGCTCTCCTCCACCCGCCGCACGATGCTCTCCCCGCGGAGGTCGTAGATGCCCGGGCGGTCCGCGCCGCCGAGCCGGATCCCGCACTTGGTCTGGAGCGTGATGCGCTCGCGCAGCCCCGGCGTGCGGGCGAGCACCTCGCCGAAGACGGCCTCGGCCTTCCCGTGCCTGTAGATGTCCGCGTGGTCGAAGGTGGTGATCCCGCTCTCCAGGGCGGCATCGATGGCCGCCTCGGCGGTGTCGATGTCGCCGGGCCCGTACGCACCGGGCTCCCAGCTCCCGCCGAGACCCATGCACCCGTACAGCACCCGCGCCTCGCCGCTCATGCCCACAGTCTCGTTCGTCACCAGGCCACCCTAGGGGGTGTCCGACGTGGGCTTCGCGTCGCCCGATCGGCCGTACACTCGGGCCATGGGTCGCAAGGGTTCGACGGGGCACTGCCTGCAGCAGGCCGCCTCCGGACTGCGCCCGGCCGCCGTCGCCCCCGCCGCCGCGTCTGACGTCGAGGCGCCCGAGACCCGTCGGGTCGCCCTGCACGGCCACGGCTAGCGCTCCTCCTCCCGGCGCGCCGCTGCTCCACGCATGGTCAGGGCTCTCCTGCCGGACCGAGCCATCTCGTCGTCCCGCGCTCGTCGGACGACGGCCCGCCCCGCTCCACGTCACCACAGCAGCTTCCCGGCACGCCGCCGGCGCTGCCGCCTGGCTACGGCCGCACGCCCGGGCCGAGCCCCCTCGAAGGGATCATTGTGAAGCTGAGCGAGTTGCTGGCCGGGCAGGAGCACCATGTCCTGCGGGGTGACCCGGAGACGACGTCGATCACCGCGGGAACGACGTTCGACGCGGATCGGGTGATGCCCGGTTCGCTGTTCATCGCCGTGCCCGGGCACCGGGAGGGCGGACCGGACTCCGTGTCGCCCGCACTCGCCCGCGGAGCGGCCGCGGTTCTCGTCGACGGCAGGGAGCCGGCCCTTCCGGCGTCGGTGTGGCCGTCGGGCGCCTGCGCCGTGCGGGTGCCCGACACCCGGACGGCGGCCGCGGTCGTGACCTCGCGGTACTTCGGCGAGCCCGGGCGGCAGATGGACATGGTGGCGATCACCGGTACCAACGGCAAGACGTCCGTGTCGTACATGGTCGAGTCCGCCCTGCGGATCTCCGAGGGCGCGAAGGTGGGGGTCATCGGGACCGCCGGCAGCCGCATCGGCGACGAGCTGATCCCGATGCCGCGTTCGGTGCTGACCACTCCGGAGTCGCCGGACCTGCAGTACCTGCTGGGGTGCATGCGCGACCGCGGCGCCGGCAGCGTGGTGCTGGAGGCCACCTCGATGGCCCTGCTGACGCACCGGGTGGACCGGACCTTCATCGATGTCGGCGTCTTCACCAATCTGACGCAGGACCATCTGGACGATCACGGCACGATGGCGAACTACCGGGACGCCAAACTCCGGCTGTTCCAGGGCCTGTGCCGGCACGCCGTGGTCAATGCCGACGATCCCGTGGGCGCAGGGATCCGGTCGATGATGCCCGGGGCGGTGACCACCTGCGCGATCGACGCCCCGGCGGACTACCGGGCCACCGGCCTCGCCGTGAGTGCGTCCGGCACGCGGTTCACCCTCCACCACGGCGGGCGCGCGTATCCGGCGTCGATCCCCGTTCCGGGGAAGTTCTCGGTGGCCAACGCACTCGCCACCGTGGCCGCCTGCCACGTGCTGGGCCACGACCTGGGCGCCCTGGTCGACGCACTCGACCGGATGCCTCCCGTACCGGGCCGGTTCGAACGCTTCCGGACCCCGCTCGGCACCTCCGTGATCGTGGACTACGCCCACTCGCCGGACTCCCTGGACAAGGTCCTGACCACCATCCGCGGCTTCGCGCGCGGCCGGGTCGTCACCGTCTTCGGCTGCGGCGGGGACCGCGACACCACCAAGCGGGCCGACATGGGGAGGATCGCCGGAACCCACTCCGACCTCTGTGTCCTCACCTCGGACAAACCCCGCAACGAAGACCCCGAGGCCATCCTGGACCAGGTCGCCCCGGGCCTCGTGGCGACCGGCACCCCGTTCGAGCGCTTCGCCGACCGCCGCCGGGCGATCGGGTTCGCCCTGTCGGCCGCGGGTCCCGAGGACATCGTCCTGATCGCCGGGAAGGGCAGCGAGCCCTACCAGATCGTGGGCGAGGCGCTGATCCCCTTCAGCGACATGTCCACGGTGCGCGAACTCTCCGCGGCCCGGGTCCCCGGCCGGGCCGCGCCCGTACTCCCGGCGTAGGCCGTCGAGGCGCGGCGGCCGGCCCCCGCGGCAGCCCGGAGCGCGTGCCGCAGCCGTTCACCCCCGGGCCGATGCACGGTCTGACCGGCGGATACCCAATGATGTCCGCATGGAGAGACACAAGGAGACCGGGCGGTGGCCGTCCGGCCGCCGGTTCGGCCGCGCGGCGGCGACCCTGAGCCTGCTGACCTCGGTGGTGGCGTGCACGTCCGCGCAGACCCCGGCTTCGGTCGCGGGCGCCGGGAGCGGGGACGAGGTCGCCGTCGCGACCTGGAACATGTGCGGGGTGCGGCAGTGGAGCTGCGAGGAGACCGGCAGCCCGAAGGACAAGTTGCAGCAGCTGCGCGACCTGGTCGGCGACTCCGGCGTACGCGTCCTGCTCCTGCAGGAGGTGTGCTCGGAGGACCTGCTGTCCTCGGCCGGGCGCCTGGGCCCGGAGTGGCACTCCGTCTTCGAACCGTACGCCGACGTGGATGCGGCGGGCCGGCGCGCCAGCGTCGCGTGCACCGGGCAGGGGCGCGGCCAGGCCGGCTACGGTCTGCTGGCCGCCTCCCGGCTCACCGATGTGGAGGTGGTTCCGACCGAGCAGCCGAGGGTGGGACTGCACCGCGGGATCCTGTGCGCGCGGGTCCCGGCCCAGGGGCTGCGGGTGTGCAACGCTCACCTGTCGCTGCGGGAGAGCGACGACGAGCACCCCGACTGGGACTTCCGCGACGACCAGCTGAGCTCGCTGGTCGCCACCGCGTCGACCGACGCCCGTACGGTCTTCGGCGGCGACTTCAACGCTCCGCCGCCGGTGGGCAACCGGAACACCTCCGCCTGGATCTGGCCGTCGGAGACCTACGACACGTACCGGGAGTGCGATCAGAAGGGCGACTCCCGGAAGGGCAAGGCCACCCACAAGGACGGCACGAAGATTGACTACCTCTTCACGGAGCTGCCCCGCACCTCCTGCGAGGTCGTGGACACCAAGGCCTCCGACCACCGGCCGCTGGTGATGCGGGTGCGCCGTCCCGCCGACGCTCCGTCGGCCACTCCTTCCGCCCCCTCCGCCGACCCCGGCTTCAGTAGCGCGAGTTGAAGTAGTTTCCCTGCTGGGTGGGCACGGTGTAGCCGTTCACCGTGGTGAAGGGGACGGCCGTCCACGGGGAGGCGTTGCCGACGGCGTCGACCGCGATGGCCTCGACGAAGTGGTCGCCCTCGTTCCAGGCCCAGCCCGATTCCCAGACCCAGCTGCCGTCGGACCGCACGTCGCAGGTGCCGAGGGTCACGCCGCCCTCCTGGAAGTCCACGCGCACGGCGCCGGGCGCGTAGCCCGCGAATCCGACGGCGGGGCCCTGCACCTGCTGGTGGGCGGCCGGGGCCGTCACCGAGAGCGCGAGGGGCTGGGCCGGCCTCGGCGGCGGCGGGGGCGCCGGTACGTAGTCGGGCAGGGGCTCGGACGCGTGCTCCACAGCGGTGAAGACCACTTCGGTGCGCTCGGTCTGGTAGTTGTTCGCGTCCGCGCCGAAAAGCCTGACGACGTGCCTGCCCTTGGGCCACGGGCTGGTGCGCTCCCAGACCCACGTGCTGTCGGCGGCGACGGGCGCGGCGCCCTGGTACTTGCCGTCCTGCCAGAAGCTGACCCGTACGGCGCCCTGGGCGGTGCCGGTGAAGCGGACGGTGTTGGCGGGCACCCGCTCCTCCGGCGCCGGCGACAGCACCACCGGCTTGGGGAAGGAGTCACCCTTCACCTGCGAGGTCTGCGTCAGGTACGCGTCGATCGCCGAGGTGTCGCGCTCCGGCTGCTCGAAACCGTTGCGCACCATGCCGAACCGTGGGGTGATCCCGTCGACGAGGAGGTTCAGCAGCCCCATGATGGTCGGGAGGTTGCGCAGCGTGACCTTCCCGTGGTCGGTGATGAGGGAAGAGTCGTTGTAGACGAAGTTGAAGTTCTCGCGCCCTTGGAACAGCCCTATGAACGGTTCCACCTGCCGCTTGTACTGCTCGTCCTGGGGGGACGTGATCATGTAGATGTTGGCCGAGTGGTTGGCGCCGCTCCGCACCAGGTCCGGGAGGATCGAGTCGAGGGTGCGCACGTTCTGCTCCGTCACCTCGCCCATCATCATCCGGGCCGCCCCGGGGATGCCCTCCTTGACGTACGTCCCGATCAGGAACTGGGGCACGCTGGCCACGATGTTCCTGAAGCCGTACTTCAAGCCGAAGAACAGGGCCGCGCTGCCGCCCTTGGAGCTGCCGAACATGGTCACTTCGTCCGGCGAGAGGGACAGCGCGTTCATGACCCGCGAGATGAGCCCGGCGACGGACTGCTCCAGGGAGAAGTCCATCCCCTTGCACAGGTAGTAGCTGTTCGCACCGTCGAAGAGGTCGCGGACCCACAGGATGTTCGACCGGACCTTGTCGAGCACTCCGTTCGACCAGCCGTACTCACCGGGCGCGGTGAAGTTCGCGAAGACCACGACCAGATGGCGGTTGCCGTTCCTCGCGTGGGAGAAGCGGTACTCGATGGGCACCGCCCCGGAGGTGTCCACGCCGGTGAAGACGCGACGCGCGTTCTGGGCTGCCTTAGACATGCTCGGAATCCATTCTTCTCACCGGCTGGCGCGGCACCTGGCCGAGGGTGCCTCCGTTCCAGGGACCTGGCTGGCCCGACTGGCCCGGCTGGCCCGGTACCCGGCCGCCCGCCGCGCCGACGGCCGGCGCCTGGGCCCGCGCGGGGTCGAGGTCGCCCCCGGCGATCAGGATGCGGTCGGTCAGCCTGGCCGAGGCGTAGCCGTCGTCCAGATCGCAGAACTCCTGCTGGAACCAGCGGTAGCGGGCGGCGTAGCCGTGCTGGATGCTGTCGATGTTGCGGATCGCCCCGATCAGTTCGGGGGAGCTGAACAGCAGCGGACCCGGCGCGGACTGCTCGAAGTCGAAGTAGAAGCCGCGCAGGGTGTCCCGGTAGTGGTCCAGGTCGTACGTGAAGAAGAGGATCGGCCGCCCGGTGTTGACGAAGTCGAACATCAGGGAGGAGTAGTCCGTGATCATCACGTCGGCGATGAGGGAGAGGTCCGCCATGTCCGGGTAGTCGGACACGTCGTAGACGAAGCCGTCGCCGGCACCGGGCACCGGGTCCACCACGTTGGGGTGGCGCCGCACGAGCAGGACGTGGTCGTGGCTCAGCTGCGCCTTGGCGTCGTCGAGGTCGATGCGGAAGTCGAGCTTGTACTTGCCGGGTGCGTAGAACTGGTCGTCGCGCCAGGTCGGCGCGTACATGATGACCTTCTTGCCCGGCGGGAGGCCGATGCGGCGGCGCACTTCCGCCGCCCGTCGGCCGGAGTCCGCCCGGCGCAGGACGTCGTTGCGCGGATAGCCGCTCTCGACCATCTCGCCCGGGAACTGGAAGGCCCGCTTGAGGATCGGGGTGCTGAAGCTGTTCGGGGACACGAGCATGTCCCAGTTCTGCACCTCCTTCTCCACGCGTTCCAGGTAGCGCTTGTCCGCGAAGTGCACGGCCTCGATGTCGTGCCCGATGCGCTTGAGCGGGGTGCCGTGCCAGGTCTGCACGACGACCTGGCCGTCGCGCTTCTCGAACCAGTCGGGAAGGTGGTTGTTGGCGACGATGTAGCGGGCCCGGCCCATGGCCTCGTACCAGTCGGGGGACCACATGCGGACGGGGCGCGCGGTGGGCGGAACGGCGACCTGGTCGTCGCGCACCACCCACAGGTGCTCGAGGTCCACGCCGCGCCGGACCATCTCCTCGTGGAGCGCGCGGGGGCTGTCCGAGTACTGGGTCCCCTTGAAGGCGTCGAACAGCACGGCGCGGGTCAGCGGCTTGCGGCGGGCCTCCGGATAGGTCTTGGTGCGCATCAGCTTCTGCCGGTACGGGCCGCGGGCCTCTTCCGGCATGGCCGAGTGGACCAGGAGCGAGAGCCGGTCGTAGGCCTCCGCCTGGACCTCGTAGCGCCGCTCGTTGCTGGTCATCTCGCTGGGGAAGGCGGGGATCAGCTCCTGTGTCATCTTGACCATGAGGTCGTTGGAGCGGTCCTCCGCGCTGACGGCGGAAGGGTCCTGACGGCGCAGGAAGAAGTCCCAGCGACCGGCGGCCAGCGGGACCTCGCCGGCCAGGGTCCGCATCGCCGCGGGCGTGACGACGAAGCGGAACTCCTCGCCGTACCAGGTGATCGGGACCACGCGTTCCGCGCCGTGGGCCCGGGAGCGCACGACGATGTGCGCCGCCGCGTACTCGGAGGCGTCGAGCGTGTCCTGCCCGGCGTAACCGACCACGACCTCCAGCGAGCCGTCCTCGCGCCACGTGGCGGACTTGGCCAGCGGCAGGGTGTCCCGCTCGAACAGCACGACGTAGCCGGAGCCGTTGCGGTGCACGAAGACCTCCCGGTCGCCGCGCTCGGTCTGCAGTCCGGCCGGGATCCGGTAGTGGCCGTCGGTGGCGTCCTCCGCCATGACGGGGTAGATGGCAGCCTTGCGTCCCTCGACGTGCAGGGTGGTCTTCCAGCCGTTCGCGCCGGTGTTCCAGGACTCAGGGACCCCGTCGGAGGAGTTGGTGCGGTGACCGGGGACGAGCGCCTTGGTCGGGATGCGGGTCACGAAGGTGAACCACCCCTCGCCGCCCGGCTGGAAGTGGACCCACGCGTCGTGCCGGCCGGCGCCGCCCATGCTGGTGACCCGGAACTTGCCCCACTCGGGGAGCTTGGGGCCGAGGTAGACGCCCCGGAGCTCGAGGTGGTCGCCGACGATCCGGTGCCGGGTGATGCGGCAACGCACCCTCTCCACGCGGAGCTTGAGCTTGCCCTGGATGAAGAGCGGTACGACGCGGGTGTTCTTCTCCACGTACTGGTAGGGCGGGTTGGCCGCACTGCCCGCGCCGCCCCGGGCTATGCCCTTGTAGCGGAACAGCCCGCGGCTGAGGACGCCGGCCGCCACGTCCCAGGTCCCTTCCGTCCACTCGCCCTTGCGCTTGAGGCGGGAGACGTCGAAGCGGACCTGGAATCCGGACCAGTCGTAGCAGTAGCGGCTCTGCTGGGAGTACTCGGTGGCCTGCGGGTAGTAGGTCGTCTTCGCCTTGGCGACGACCACCCTGCCCTGCTTCTTGTTCCGCAGGGCGATCGCCTTCATCGACATGTGCCGCTTGTGCACGTTGATGAAGCGCACGTACGCGGACCCCTCGAGGGTCAGGTGCTCGGAGTCGTCCCAGCGCGCGCCGGTCAGCGACCCGTGCAGCGAGAGTTCCTTGTCCAGCCGGTAGGCGCTCTTGTCTATCCCGACCGAACGGTCGCCGAGGTAGGGGTAGTTGAGGTAGCGGTGGAAGCGCCGCTGAACGGGCAGGGGACCGCCCTTGCGCTCGAACTCGACGACGTCGAGCAGCTCTTTGAGCCGGCCCTCGCGCACCAGGAGCCACTTGACTCGGGCGTCGGCGGGCAGTTCGTGGATGATGTCGGCGTCGGCCTCGTCCAGGAACTCGTTGGCCCACCGCATGAAGGCGTCGCGGTACTCCTCGTCGGCGTCCGGGAGCACCTTCAGGTGCAGCATCAAGTCCGACTTCAGACAGGCGAGATCGTACTTGCGCTTGTGGTCGGAGTAGGAGCGCGCACGGTGCCCGGCGAGGAAGCGGCTGACCGACTGCACCGCGGCGACGCGGTCCCGGAGGTTGCTGAACTCGGTGTGTCGCTGGGTGATGGAGGGCGCGGCGCCGCCCTCGCGCCGGCGCCAGAAGTAGACGATGTCCGTGAGGATGTCGACCTTGGCGGCCCGGAAGTGGGCGAACATGTTGACCCAGGAGTCCTCGTACATCACGCCCTCGGGGAACGCGATGTAGTGGTAGTCCCAGAAGGACCGCCGGAACACCTTGTTCCACACCGTGCGGTCGTAGATGAGGTCCGGCAGCTTGGTGATGTGCGTGCCGCGCTTGCTGCTCCGCATGGGCGCCTTGTGCAGCGGGGACTGCCACCTCTTGGTGGAGTTCATCATCTGCACGTTGCCCGAGACGAAGTCGGAGCCGGAGGCTTCGAGGGTCCGCACGAGCAACTCGTAGGCGTACTCGGGGATCACGTCGTCGCCGTCGACGAACGCGAGGAAATCCGCTTGGGGATGGGCTGCGCGGATGCCGACGTTCCTGGCGTGGCCCGGTCCCATCGGCTCCTGCCGCAGCAGCCGGAACCGCGGGTCGCGGCGGGCGAAGTCGGCGGCGATGGCGGTCGAGGAGTCGGTCGAGCCGTCGTCGACCATGATCACTTCAAGGTCGCGGAACGTCTGCCTGGCTATCGACTCGAGACACTCCTCGAGATAGATCTCGACGTCCTGAAAGGGCACGACGACGCTCAGGCGGGGCATACCTGCCACTCAGAAAACTCCTTGGTAGACACACTTCTCACAGCGCACCGGGAATCGCCGCGACGCGCCGCCAGACCCGCCCCTGAATCTGGTCACCCACCGCTCCCCGCACACTCGACCCTCTTCTCCTTATACACTTCCCCAAGCCAACAAACCAGCCAAAAACTCGTTTTGCGATCTTCTGTTGGAAAAAAA